>NZ_MBEM01000216.1:0-661 GCF_001954045.1 Mycobacterium sp. SP-6446
GCTGGCAGTGTTAGCTCGGCGTTCGTTGCTCGAATGCCCGTGTGACCGCCGAGGCTTTGACCTAAGGCGTCGGCGAAGTCCGTGCAACGAGCGAATCGGTCACCCGGATTTTTCGCCAAAGCCAGCGCAAGGACCTCGTCGAGGCCTGCCAATTCGGGTCGGATGACGCTGATTCGGGGGGGCGGGCTCGTGAGGTGTGAACTGATGATAGCTACGGGATTATCGCTAGGGAAAAGGGTTGTGCCAGTAAGAAGGTGATAAGCGGTGGCGGCTAACGCGTACTGATCGGCCCGTCCATCGATGTGGCCGCCCAACAACTGTTCGGGCGCCGCATAGGCTGCTGTACCGACCGTCATATTTGTCTGTGTGAGACCACTGATCTCGTCCCGATTGCGTGCAATACCGAAGTCGGTCAGCAGCGTTCGGGTACGGCCCTGGTCGTCAGGGCTGGTGATCATTATGTTGGACGGTTTGACGTCGCGGTGCAGCAGTCCATGATGATGCGCGTCGTCAAGGGCATCGGCGATCGCAGCGACAATTTCAGCCACCCATTGGGCGGGCATGCCCGCGACATAGCGCTCGGCCAGCAAGCGCGCGCAGTCGGCGCCGTCCACATAGTCCATCGACATCCACAGCTGGCCGTCACAGTCGCCGCGGTCAT
>NZ_MBEM01000217.1:0-2849 GCF_001954045.1 Mycobacterium sp. SP-6446
TTGGACGCCGACGCGTTGGGGGCGGCGTTGGCCGATGTGGTGGGTCGCCATGAGAGCCTGCGCACGCTGTTCGTGGCCTCCGATGGGGTGCCGCGGCAGGTGGTGATGCCCGCCGAGGGGGCCGACTTCGGATGGCAGGTCGTTGATGCCACGGGTTGGCCGGCGGCTCGGTTGAGTGAGGCCGTCGGGGAGGTGGCGGGTCACAGTTTTGATTTGGCGGGCGAGATTCCGTTGCGGGCACGGCTTTTCCGGGTCGGCGCGGATGAGCATGTGTTGGTGGCGGTGGTGCACCATATCGCGGCCGATGGCTGGTCGATCACCCCACTGGTGACCGATCTCGGGATGGCGTATGCCAGTCGCTGTGCGGGTCAAGCCCCCGACTGGGTGCCGTTGCCGGTGCAGTATGTCGACTACACGCTGTGGCAGCGGGCCCAATTCGGTGATCTCGAGGACCGGGATAGCCGCATCGGCGAGCAGCTCGCGTATTGGGAAGACGCCCTGGCCGGGATGCCCGAGCGGCTGGCCTTGCCCACCGATCGGCCCTACCCGCGGATCGCCGATCAGCGCGGCGCCCGCGTTGAGGTGGAGTGGCCCGCGCAGCTGCAGCAGCGAGTGCGCGAACTCGCCAGCGAGCACAATGCGACCAGTTTTATGGTCGTGCAGGCGGCGCTGGCGGTGTTGTTGGGCAAGCTCAGCGCCAGTAACGATGTGGCCGTGGGCTTCCCGATCGCCGGGCGGCGTGACCCGGCGCTCGACGGGCTGATCGGATTCTTCGTCAACACCTTGGTGTTACGTGTGGATCTGGCCGGTGATCCCAGTGTGGCGGAGTTGCTCGCCCAGGTGCGCCGGCGGAGCCTGGCCGCTTATGAGCATCAGGACGTGCCGTTTGAGGTGCTTGTGGAGCGGCTCAACCCGATCCGAAGCCTGGCTCATCATCCGCTGGTGCAGGTGATGCTGGCCTGGCAGAACCTGCCCGGACACCTCAGCGAGCCCGCCGCCGGGTTCGCGTTGGGCGATTTACAGGTCTCCGAGTTGCCGGTGGATACCCACACCGCCCGAACCGATCTGTCGTTGTCGTTGGCGGAACGCTGGACCGACGATGGTGACCCCGCCGGGATCGCGGGGTCGGTGGAATTTCGCACCGACGTGTTCGACACCCCCACCATCCAGACCCTGATCGGACGCTTGCAGCGGGTCGTGGAGTCATTGACCGCCGAACCCACCCGTCGGTTGTCGTCGGTGGATGTGCTCGATGCTGCCGAGCGCGCCCGGCTCGACGAGATCGGTAACCGAAGGACGCTGACCCAGCCCGCATCCGCGCCGGCATCGATCCCAACATTGTTCGGCGCGCAAGTCGTGCGCGCACCCGAATCGGTGGCGGTGAGCTTCGAGGGCCGCACCCTGACCTATCGAGAACTCGATGAGGCGGCAAACCGGTTGGCGCAGTTGCTGATCGGGTGTGGTGTGGGCCGTGGTGGGTGTGTGGCGTTGGTGTTGCCGCGCTCGGTCGAGGCGGTTGTGGCGATGTTGGCGGTGCTTAAGTCGGGGGCGGCGTATGTGCCGATCGACCCCGCGCTGCCGGAGGCGCGGATCGGGTTCATGCTCACCGATGCCGCGCCGATCGCCGCGATCACCACATCTGGGTTGGCCGGGCGGCTGGACGGGCATGACGTGATGGTTGTCGATATTGATGACGAGCGCATCGCGGCTCAGCCCAGCACCGCACCACCGCCGCCGGATCCCGGGGACATCGCGTATGTGATTTACACCTCGGGTACCACGGGGGTGCCCAAAGGTGTTGCGGTGACGCATCAGAACCTGGCTCATTTGGCGGCGTCGTCGCCGGCTGGTCTGCCGGTGGGTCAGGTGTGGACGCAGTGTCATTCGTATGCGTTCGATTTTTCGGTGTGGGAGATCTGGGCGGCGCTACTGGGCGGGGGACGACTGGTGGTGGTGCCCGAGGACATCGTCGGCTCGCCGGAGGATTTGCACGCCTTGCTGGTTCGGGAAGGGGTCACTGTGTTGACCCAGACCCCCTCAGCGGTGGCCGCGCTCTCACCGCAGGGGTTGGAGTCGGTGGCGTTGCTGCTCGGCGGTGAGGCCTGCCCGCTCGAGGTGGTGGAGCGTTGGGCTCCGGGGCGGGTGGTGATCAACGCCTACGGGCCCACCGAGGCCACGGTGTATGTGTCGATGAGCGCGCCGCTATCGGTCGGGGCCGATGCGGTGCCGATCGGTGCGCCGGTGTGCACGGCGGCGCTGTTTGTGCTCGACGAGTGGCTCCACCCGGTGCCGGCCGGGGTGGTCGGTGAGTTGTATGTGGCCGGCACCGGGGTGGGCGTCGGCTATCTGGGCCGTTCGGGGTTGACCGGGTCGCGGTTTGTGGCGTGTCCGTTTGGTGGGCCCGGGGAGCGGATGTATCGCACCGGGGATTTGGTGCGCTGGCGCGCTGATGGGCAGCTGGACTATGTCGGTCGTGCCGATGAGCAGGTCAAGATCCGCGGGTATCGCATCGAGCTGGGCGAAATCCACACCGCCCTCACCGAACTCGACGGGGTGCAGCAGGCCGCGGTGATCGCCCGCGACGACCCCTCGACCACCACACGCCTGGTCGGCTACATCACCGGCACCGCCGATCCCGCCCGCATCCGCACCGCCCTGGCCCAACGCCTACCGGCCTACATGGTCCCCGCCGCCATCGTCGTCCTTGACGCGCTACCCCGCACCGTCAATGGCAAGCTCGATACTCGCGCGCTGCCCGCCCCCGAATACGGCACCGAACGGTATCGGGCCCCGGCCACTCCGAGCGAGGAGATTCTGGCCGGGATTTATGCCCAGGTGCTTGGGGTGCC
>NZ_MBEM01000218.1:0-7774 GCF_001954045.1 Mycobacterium sp. SP-6446
CGCGGCGCTGGCCGAGATGCTGCGCCGCTACTGCGAACACATGCACGCCAACGAGCCGGTGCACACCTGGCCGTCGCAGGCGCGCGTACGTTGGGGCTATGTGTTCTGACATCTTGGACTGGGACAGTGCATACCGCGAGCAGGGCCAGTTCCAGGGCCCGCCGCCGTGGAATATCGGTGAGCCGCAGCCCGAACTCGCGGCGCTGATGGCGGCCGGCAAGTTCCGCAGCGACGTGCTGGACGCCGGCTGCGGGTACGCCGAGCTGTCGCTGGCGCTGGCCGCCGAGGGCTACACCGTGGTCGGCGTCGACCTAACCCCCACCGCCGCAGCCCCTCGTCGGCCATCGGAAGCAGCGTGTTCAACACCAATTCCGGCGCCGTCACGTGGTCCAGGCCCGGCCAGTGCAGGCGGGCGGCAATGCCATGCCGGGCCGCCTCGACGAAATTGGCATGCGCCGCAGCGAAACTCATTCTCGTCCATAGTGGATCGTCGGATTCGGACAAGACGCGCAGCATGCCGTAGTAGAAGGCCGAGTTCGCCAGCATGTCGATCACGGACGGACCGGCCGGCAACACCCGATTCTCCAGCCGCACATGCGGGCGCCCGTCGACGACGTCGTACACCGGGCGGTTCCACCGGTACACGGTGCCGTTGTGCAGGCGCAATTCGGAGAGCGCGGGAATGCGTCCGGCGGCCAGCTCGGCGGCCGGATCCTCGTCGGACAGCTCGGGCAGCAGGGACGGGAAGTAGCTGATGTTCTCCTTGAACAGGTCGAGGATCGACGTGATCCAGCGTTCGCCGAACCACACGCGCGGCCGCACGCCCTGGGTGGTGAGCTCCTCGGTGCGGGTATCGGTGGACTGCGTGAACACCTCGATACGCGTCTCCGACCACAGCTGGTGGCCGAAGAAGTAGGGCGAATTCGCGCCCAGGGCCAGCTGCGGGCCGGCCAGCACCTGCGCGGCGTTCCAGTTGGCGGCGAAATTGCGCGGGGCCACCTGTAGATGCAATTGCATGCTGGTGCAAGCGGATTCGGGCGCGATGGTGGTGGTGTTCCAGCTCAACGGCTCCGGGCCGTCGATATCGATCTGGATATCCTCGCCGCGAGCGCTGAAGATGGACTCGTTGAGGGCAGCGTATCGGGTCGACTCGCTCATCCAGCCCTCGTCGAGATGCTCGGGCCGCAGCGTGGGCAGGATCCCGATCATCACGATGTGTGCCCCGCTGGCATTGGCCTTGGTCTCCGCGTCGTTCAGGCTGGCCCGCACCTCCGCCTCCAGGTCCAGCGCGGTGTGACCGGGCAGCGGGCGGGGCGGCACGTTGAATTCGATGTTGTAGGCGCCCAATTCGGATTGATAGGCCGGATCCGCGATGGCGTCCAGCACGTAGCGATTCGACATCGCGGGCTGGTAGTCGGCGTCGACGAGGTTGCATTCGATCTCCATGCCGGTGAGCGGCCGGTCGGCATCGAAGTGTGACTGCGAGAGCATTTTCTCGAAGACGTCCAGACACAACTGCACCTTGCGCCGGTATTCCCGCCGATGTGCGTGGTCATAGGTGGTGCGCTTGACCTCTTCGCCCACAAAGCCGATGGAACATGTTTACCGGCGGCAACGCAAGTTTCCCGGCGGCGTGTGGGTGGACCATCATGGACGATGACACGACAGAACATTGGAGGAGAGCACTTGGCCGACTTCGTCGCCGCCATAGACCAGGGCACCACCAGCACCCGTTGCATGATCTTCGACCACGCCGGAACCGAGGTCGCCCGGCACCAGCTCGAGCACGAGCAGATCCTGCCGCGTGCGGGCTGGGTCGAGCACGACCCGGTCGAGATTTGGGAGCGCACGTCCTCGGTGCTGACGTCGGTGCTCAACCGAACCAATCTGGCGGCGAAAGACATTGCCGCCCTGGGAATCACGAACCAGCGCGAGACCACGCTGGTGTGGAACCGGCGCACCGGGCGCCCGTATTACAACGCGATCGTCTGGCAGGACACCCGCACCGACCGGATCGCGTCGGCGCTAGACCGCGACGGTCGCGGCGACGTGATCCGGCGAAAGGCGGGCTTGCCGCCGGCGACCTACTTCTCCGGGGGAAAGCTGCAGTGGATCCTGGACAACGTCGACGGGGTGCGCGAGGCCGCCGAAAGCGGTGACGCGCTGTTCGGCACCGCGGACACGTGGGTGTTGTGGAATCTGACCGGCGGCCCGCGCGGCGGCGTGCACGGCACCGATGTCACCAACGCCAGCCGCACCATGCTGATGGACCTGGAAACGCTGGACTGGGACGACGAGCTGTTGTCGTTCTTCTCGATTCCGCGTGCGATGCTCCCGGCGATCGCGCCGTCGTCGTCGCCGCAACCGTACGGTGTCACCACCGACACCGGCCCCGTCGCCGGCGAGGTGCCGATCACCGGGGTCCTCGGCGACCAGCATGCGGCCATGGTCGGTCAGGTGTGCCTGGCGGCCGGGGAGGCGAAAAACACCTACGGCACGGGCAATTTCCTGCTGCTCAACACCGGCGAGACGATCGTCCGATCGAAAAACGGCCTGCTGACCACGGTCTGCTACCAGTTCGGGAACGCCAAACCCGTTTACGCGCTTGAGGGTTCGATCGCGGTGACCGGCTCGGCCGTGCAGTGGCTGCGCGACCAGCTGGGCATCATCAGCGGCGCGGCCCAGAGCGAGGCGCTGGCCCGTCAGGTCTCCGACAACGGCGGGGTGTATTTCGTGCCGGCGTTTTCCGGCCTGTTCGCCCCGTACTGGCGATCCGATGCCCGCGGCGCGATCGTCGGCCTATCCCGGTTCAACACCAACGCGCACCTGGCCCGCGCGACGCTCGAGGCGATCTGCTACCAGAGCCGCGACGTGGTCGACGCGATGAAAGCCGATTCCGGTGTGCGCCTTGAGGTTTTGAAGGTCGACGGCGGAATCACCGGCAACGACCTGTGCATGCAGATTCAAGCCGACGTGCTGGGCGTGGACGTGGTGAGGCCGGTGGTCGCCGAGACCACGGCGTTGGGCGCCGCTTACGCCGCGGGTCTGGCCGTCGGGTTCTGGGCGGACCTGGGCGAGCTGCGCGCGAACTGGCGCGAGGACAGGCGGTGGTCGCCGGAGTGGAGCGACGACGAGCGCGCCGCCGGGTATGCCGGCTGGCGCAAGGCGGTGCAGCGGACCCTGGATTGGGTCGATGTGACCTGATCCAGGGTCCGCCGGCCGTCAGTCCTCGCCGAGGATCCCGTAGATCTCCCGTCGCGCATTGTTGAGGATGTCGACGATGCGCTGCTGCTGGTCGGAAGAGGCGGTGTGCGCGGACTGCGCGACCGCCCCGAACAGCTGGCCCGCGGCCGTGCGCAGGTTGACGTGGCCCGGGTCGGCGCCCTGGGCGATCTCGTCCCACGGCGGGGTTTCGATCTTCTCGGCCGCCGCGCGTCCCGGGTCGGTCAGCTCGAAAAGCTTCTTGCTGCCGTCGGTCTCGGTCGCCGTGATCAAGCCTTCGTCGGCCAGTAGCTGCAGCGTCGGGTAGACCGAGCCCGGGCTGGGCTGCCAGATTCCGTTGCTGCGTTCGGCGATCTGCTGGATCATCTCGTAGCCGTGCATCGGCCGCTCGGCCAGCAGCACGAGGATGGCCGCCCGGACGTCACCGCGGCGTCCCCGGCCCGGACCGCCGCGACGCCATCCGCCGCGCCGGCCGCCGGGGCCGAAGCCGAAGCCGGGCCCGAACCCGGGACCGAAACCCGGCCCGAAGCCCTGGTTGCCGGCCTGGTCGCGAAGGTGTTCGCGAAATTCTCGCCGGGCCTGGCGCCTGGCCTCATGCAGGGCGCGCCGCTGAGCGGGAGCCGGGCCGGGGCCGAAACCGAAGCCCAGGCCGGGTCGAGCGCCGAATGGGCCGTCGGGAGGAGTGAATGGATTGGTCATTGTCTGTGGTCCTGTCTGTTGGATCGCGCACCGGTCGTGCGCTTCGGTACATCACGATATATCGTAAACTAACGCGATGCAATGAGATATTCCAGGTTTGCGCCCGAACTCGGCGGGTAGCACCTGTGGGATGGACGCAAATAACTCCAACGTGACGTTCGACAGCGCAACGCGGAGCGCGACGGGTCAGGCGCAGGGTGAAGCGCGTGGACGCCGCGTCTGGCCGTGGGTCAACTGGGGGTTGGCGCTGTCCACGGTGCCGGCGGCCGCGCTTGTGATGCTGTTCGCGCTGGGCGCCGTGATGAGTACCGACGGCTGCAGCGATCGCAGTTGCCCGAACCTGGGCCGCGGGGGGATCGACTTCGGGGTCGCGTTCTACGGCGCGCCCGTGGTGGCGTTCGTCGTCATCGCCGTCTCGGTCTTCACCGCCAAGCGCCGCGGCGGCATCGTCGTTCCGCTGGCCGGATGGGCGCTGCTGATCATCGACGTGATCTGGATGGCGTTTACCGTCTCCGGCTAGCGGCAATCAGCGAGGCGGCGAGAAGCCGCCGGCCTGCGGATCCTGCTGCGGCCAAGGAACGGCCGGCGGCGGGCCGCCCAGTGGCGGGCCGGCCGGCGCGGGCGGCCCGGGTGGCCAAGGCGTCGGCCCGGCCGGCGGCCAGGGTCCCGGCGCCGGCATCGTCGGGCGCAGCCGCGCCAGTTCGCGGCGGTGGCGTTCGGCAAGAACCGCGGCGAGCACCAGCTCCGGCGGGGCGCCGGGCGGGGGCGGCGGGGCGATGCGCGACACCACGTCCCCGGCGATCCGGTACGCCATCTGCTGGCGCAGCTGACGATCGAGTTGTGGTGCGCGGGAAAGGAATTGGCGCGCAACCTCGGCTTGGCCGGCGGACAGCCCGGACAGCTGCAGCGACGCCGCCCACCACGCCAGCGCCGGGGGCATGGCCGGCGGCGGACTCGATCGCGGGCCACGCTCACTCACCACGACCGTGCCGGCGAAGATGTCGCCGACGCGTTTGGCCTTGGGCGACAGCATGCTGCAGATGACGGCGGGACTGCCGAGAAACATCCATATCTCCACCACCGCTGCCAGCGCGCGAAACACCACCTGCCGGAAGCGTTCTGGGCCACCGTCGTCGGACACCACCCGCAGGCCCATCACGATCTTGCCCACCGACCGCCCGCGCGTGGCGGTTTCGAACGTCAACGGGTAACCGATCATCACCAGCACGGTGAAGATGATCAGGACGGCCGCGCTCAGCGCGCTGTCGAACTGCGTCAGGGTGGCGGCCCACAGCATCAGCCCGAGCAGGTAGAAGACGAACATCACCGTGATGTCGATCAGTGCACCCACCGCCCGCACCGGCAACTGGGCGATCTGGACGTCGAGGACCACGGCGTCCCCGGTCACCACCTCCGACATACCACCGAACGCTACAGGCCAATTAGGCTGCTCAGGGTGGACGTCGACGCATTCGTGCTGACCCATCGCGCCACCTGGGACCGCCTGGACCAGTTGGTCAAGCGCCGCCGGTCGCTGACCGGCGCGGAAGTCGACGAACTGGTCGAGCTCTACCAGCGCGTGTCCACCCATCTGTCGATGCTGCGGTCGGTCAGCACGATCGGGTCGGATTCGCTGATGGTCGGCCGGCTCTCGAGCCTGATCGCGCGCGCCCGGTCCGCGGTGACGGGTGCGCACGCGCCGCTGAGCAGTGCGTTCATCAGGTTCTGGACGGTGTCTTTCCCGGTGGTGGCCTATCGCAGCTGGCGCTGGTGGTTGGGGACGGCGGCGGCATTCTTCGCCATGGTGCTGGTCATCGGGTTCTGGGTGGCGGGCAATCCGGAGGTGCAATCCGCGATCGGAACACCAACCGACATCGATCAATTGGTCAACCACGACGTCGCGTCGTACTACAGCGAGCACCCGGCCGCGGCGTTCGCCCTGCAGATCTGGGTGAACAACGCGTGGGTTGCGGCCCAGTGCATCGCGTCGGCCGTCGTGCTGGGGTTGCCGATTCCGGTCGTGTTGTTCGAGAACGCCGCCAACCTGGGTCTGATCGCCGGCCTGATGTTCCACGCCGGTAAGGGCGGGATCCTGCTGGGTCTGCTCGCTCCGCACGGGCTGCTGGAGCTCACGGCGGTGTTCCTGGCCGCGGGATCGGGGATGCGGCTGGGCTGGTCGGTGATATCGCCCGGGGATCGGCCCCGCGGGCAGGTCCTCGCCGAACAGGGCCGTGGGGTGGTGTCGGTCGCCGTGGGCCTGGTGGGTGTGCTGCTGGTTGCCGGGCTGATAGAGGCGTTGGTGACGCCGTCGCCGTTGCCGACGTTCGTCCGGGTCGGCATCGGAATCATCGCCGAGGCGGCGTTCTTGTCCTACATCGTCTACTTCGGCCGTCGCGCCGCAAAGGCGGGCGAGACCGGCGATATCGACGACGCGCCCGACATCGTCCCGACCGCCTGATCACCCGAAAGTTAAAGCCGCCCAGTCGCTTTCATCGCCAAATAGTGGTCGGCCAGGGCGGGCGCCAGCTCCGTCGGAACGGCGTCGACCACGTCCACGCCGCTGTGGCGCAGCCGCGACGCGATGGCGCGGCGGTCGTTGCGGGAGCGCTCGGCGGCCGCCGCGTCGTACACCGCGGCGGGGTCGGAGCGCCCGGCGGCCATTTGGTCGACGCGCGGGTCGGCACACGCTGCGATCATCACGTGGTGTTTGGAGGACAGCCGCGGCAGGATCGGCAGCAGCCCCTCGTCCAGCGCGGTCGCGTTGAGGTCGGTCAGCAGTACCACCAGTGAGCGTCGCCGGGTGCGCCGCAAAATGGCGGCAACCATTGCGCGCCAATCGGATTCGACGAGCGTGGGCTGCAACGGCGCCATCGCCTCGACCAGTTGGGCGAGCAGCTCGGTGCGCGACGCGCCGAATACGCCGGCCCGGCTCACCCGATCGTGGGCGAGGAAGTCGACATGGTCGCCGGCCCGCGACGCGAGCGCCGCCAGCAGCAGGGCCGCGTCCATCGACCAGTCCAGCCGGGGCCACCCCGCGGGATCGGCGGCGGTCGGGTCGACGCCGACGCGGCCGGCCGCCATGCGACCGGTGTCCAGCACGATCACCACCCGCCGGTCGCGCTCGGGCCGCCACGTGCGAACCATGACGTCGGCGCGGCGCGCCGACGCACGCCAGTCGATCGAGCGGACGTCATCGCCGACGACATACTCGCGCAGCGAGTCGAATTCAGTTCCCTGCCCCCGGATCAGCGTGGGCAGCAGCCCGTCGATCTCCCGCAGCTTGGCCAGCCGCGACGGCAGGTGCTTGCGGGACAGGAAGGGCGGCAGCACCCGTACCTGACCGGGCACCGGCTGAGAGCGCTGGCGTCCGGCGAACCCGAGCGGCCCGATCGAACGGGCCGTGACCACAGCCGCGCGCTGATCGCCGCGGCGAACCGGCCGCAGGACGCTGAGGACGTGCTGGCGCTGCCCTGCGGCGATGTCGACGGCGTGAATGCGTGGTTCGGCTCGTGCGCTGGGCGGCCAGGCGTCGCGGAGCTGGCCGCGGAAGCGCCGGCGGCCGTCGTTGTAGATGTCCAGGCTCGCGTCGACCTGCTGACCGAGCCGCGCCGAACTGTCGGGGGACCGGGTGAAGCGCAATCCGCCGGGGCTGGCCGCCAGCGCGATATCGGCGACGACGACTATCGCCAGCGCCACCAGCAGCGCCACGAAAGCCTTTGCCGGCCACGGCGACAGCGCGATCGGCAGAACCAGGATCAGCGCCGCCAGGCCGGTGCGCCCGGTCAGGATCACTAGCGGGGCACCGGAACCGACGCCAGGATTCCGTCGAGCACCCCGTCGGGGGTGGCGCCTT
>NZ_MBEM01000219.1:0-4042 GCF_001954045.1 Mycobacterium sp. SP-6446
GCGCGGCGCCAACCGCGAGCCGGCCACCGCCGAAGACCTGGCGAGGATGCGCGCGCTGGCCAAGGAGGCGGTCGAGGTCGGCGCGCTGGGCTTCGCGTCGTCGCGGTTGACCATCCACAAGACCGAGAGCGGTTCGCCGATCCCGAGCTACGAGGCGGCCCGCGAGGAGATCGAAGAGATCGCGCGCGGCGTCGTGGACGGCGGCGGGGGCCTGCTGCAATTCGTGCCCGACATTCCCGCCGGCGGCTACCAGTCCGTGCTGCAAACGGTTTTCGAGGTCGCCGAGGACGTCGGGCTGCCGCTCACGTTCACGCTCGTCGTCGCCAACGCCGGCGACCCGACGTGGCCGGAGGCCATCACGATGATCGAGAAGGCCAACGCGGCCGGTGGCGATATCACCGCGCAGCTGTTGCCGCGGCCCATCGGGCTGATCATCGGGCTGCAACTGTCCGCCAACCCGTTCGTGCTCTACCCGAGCTACCGCGAGATCGCGCATCTGCCGCTGGCCGAGCGGGTGGCCGAGATGCGCAAGCCGGACGTCCGCGCCCGCATCCTGGCCGACAAGCCCGGGGTCGGTCACCCGATTCTCTACGTGGCGCAGATGTGGGACTGGATCTTCCCGCTGGGCGACACCCCCGATTACGAGCCGGACCCCTCGACGTCGATCGGGGCCCGCGCCCGGGCCCGCGGCGTGGACCCGATGGAGGAGGCCTACGACCGGCTGCTCGACGACGACGGCCGCGCCATGCTGTTGGTGGCCACCAGCAACCTGGAGCGCAACTCGCTGGACACCGTCGGGCAGCTGCTGCACCGCGACGACGTGGTGCTGGGCCTCGGCGACGGCGGCGCGCACTACGGCATGATCTGCGACGCGAGCTACTCGACGTACTTCCTGGCGCACTGGGCGCGCGATCGGAAGGCCGGCCGGTTCACCGTGCCGGAGGCCGTCCGCGAGCTGACGTCCGTGCCGGCCCGCATCGCCGGGCTGGGCGATCGCGGCCGCATCGGCGTCGGCTACAAGGCCGACCTCAACGTCATCGACCATGCCGCGTTGCGGCTGCACAAGCCCGTGATCACTTACGACCTGCCCGCCGGCGGGCGTCGCCTGGATCAGGGCGCCGACGGATATGTCGCGACGATCGTGTCCGGGGAAGTGATCGCCGAGGACGGAGTTCCCACCGACGCCCGTCCTGGCCGGTTGGTCCGCGGCCGCAAGCCTTCTCCGGTACCTGCGCCATAACGCCACGAAGGGCGGCTCGTCCCGGTTAACTTTGGTTAGTGACGAGCCCGCACTATGCGCGGTTGCCGCCCGAAATCAACTCGGCACGAATTTTCGCCGGTCCCGGTGCGGCGCCACTGCTCGCTGCCGCAAAGGCGTGGGACGGGCTGGCCGAAGACCTCGCATCGTCAGCATCCTCGTTCTTTTCGGTGACATCGGATCTGGCCAACGGTTCGTGGCAGGGCGCTTCGGCGGCGGCGATGATGTCCGTCGCGACCCAGTATGTGAGCTGGCTTTCCGCGGCGGCCGCGCAAGCCGAGGCGGCGTCCAGCCAGGCCTCGGCCATCGCGGCCGCGTTCGAGACCGCACTGGAGAGCACGGTGCAACCCGCGGTGGTGGCCGCCAACCGCAACCTGGTGCAAGCGTTGGCGTCGACGAATCACTTGGGACAGAACGCGCCGGCCATCGCCGACATCGAGGCCGCATACGAGCAGATGTGGGCGGCGGACGTGGTGGCGATGTCGGGCTACCACACCGACGCGTCGGCAGCGGTGGCGAAGCTGGAGCCCTGGCATCAGGTGCTGCCGAGACTCGATCTCGGCCCGCCCGCTGTGGGGCTCCCCGCGGGCGCGCCGGCCGACATCACGGGGGGCGTTAGCCCTCATATCGGCTCGGGCATCCTCAACTCGACCACCGCGAGCACGGGCTTCAACCCCGGTGTCACCGGCCCCGGCTTGCTCAACCAGACCTGACCGACGCGCCTATCCTCGACTTCATGCGCACGAAGAAGAGGGTGGACTTCCAGCGGCTCGCGGCCGCCCTGCCGGACTACCCGTTCGCGTATCTGATCACCGTCGGCGACGACTACCGCGCCCACACAGTGACGGTCGAACCGCAGCTGCGCGACGGCGCGGTCCTCGACGTCGGGCTGATCGGCGGGCGCACCCGCGAAAACCTCGCTCAGCGCAGCGACGTCACTCTGCTGTGGCCGCCGACCGAGCCGGCCGGCTACTCGCTGATCGTCGACGGCACCGCCGAGGTGAGCGACAGCGGCGACGAGACCGTTCGCCTGGACGTGGTGCCCACCCGCGCGCTGTTGCATCGCGACGCCGACTCCCCCTCGGCGGCCAAAGGCTGCCTGCACGACTGCGTGGTGTTCTCGCTGCCGGCGTGAGCCTCGGCGCCGAACGCGAAGCTGGCCGCACGCTCGGCGTCGAATGTGCGGCTGGCCGCACGCTCGGCGAACCAGGACAGCCGCCGGCGACACGAAAAAGCCCGGCCCCCAAGGGGACCGGGCTTTTTCTTAACTGGGACCTAGAAGTCCATACCGCCCATGCCGCCGGTCGGGTCGCCCGCCGGAGCGGCCGCCTTCTCCGGCTTGTCGGCAACGACGGCCTCGGTCGTCAGGAACAGCCCCGCGATGGACGCCGCGTTCTGCAGCGCCGAACGGGTCACCTTGACCGGGTCGGCAACGCCGGCCTTCAGCAGGTCCTCGTACTCACCGCTGGCGGCGTTCAGGCCCTGGCCCGCCGGAAGGTTGCGCACCTTCTCGGCCACCACGCCCGGCTCCAGCCCGGAGTTGAAGGCGATCTGCTTCAGCGGAGCCTCCAGCGCCACGCGGACGATGTTGGCGCCGGTCGCCTCGTCACCGGAGAGCTTCAGCTCCTCCAGGACCGGGGCGGCCTGCAGCAGGGTCACGCCACCGCCGGCGACGATGCCCTCCTCGACGGCCGCCTTGGCGTTGCGGACCGCGTCCTCGATGCGGTGCTTGCGCTCCTTGAGCTCCACCTCGGTGGCGGCGCCGGCCTTGATCACCGCAACACCGCCGGCCAGCTTGGCCAGGCGCTCCTGCAGCTTCTCGCGGTCGTAGTCGGAGTCGCTGTTCTCGATCTCGGCGCGGATCTGCGCCACCCGTCCGGCGATGGCGTCGGAGTCACCGGCGCCCTCGACGATGGTGGTCTCGTCCTTGGTGATGACGACCTTGCGGGCCTTACCCAGCAGCGAGACGTCGGCGTTCTCCAGCGTCAGGCCGACCTCTTCGCTGATGACCTGACCACCGGTGAGGATGGCCATGTCCTGCAGCATCGCCTTGCGGCGGTCACCGAAGCCGGGAGCCTTGACGGCCACCGACTTGAAGGTGCCGCGGATCTTGTTGACGACCAGGGTGCTCAAAGCCTCGCCCTCGACGTCCTCGGCGATGATCAGCAGCGGCTTGCCCGCCTGAATGACCTTCTCCAGCAGCGGCAGCAGGTCCTTGACGGTCGACACCTTGGAGCTGACCAGCAGGATGTAGGGGTCCTCGAGGACCGCTTCCTGACGCTCGGCGTCGGTGACGAAGTAGCCCGAGATGTAGCCCTTGTCGAACCGCATACCCTCGGTGAGCTCGAGCTGCAGGCCGAAGGTGTTGGACTCCTCGACGGTGATGACGCCCTCGTTGCCGACCTTGTCCATCGCCTCGGCGATCAGGTCGCCGATCGACTGGTCGCCCGCGGAGATGGCCGCGGTGGCAGCGATCTGCTCCTTGGTCTCGACCTCCTTGGCCGTCTTGAGCAGCGTCTCGGTGATCTTCTCGACCGCCTTCTCGATGCCGCGCTTGAGGCCCAGCGGGTTGGCGCCGGCCGCAACGTTGCGCAGACCCTCTTTGACCAGGGCCTGGGCGAGCACGGTGGCCGTCGTCGTGCCGTCACCGGCGACGTCGTCGGTCTTCTTGGCGACCTCCTTGACCAGCTCGGCGCCGATCTTCTCGTACGGGTCCTCCAGCTCGATCTCCTTGGCGATGGACACACCATCGTTGGTGATCGTGGGGGCACCCCACTTCTTCTC
>NZ_MBEM01000220.1:0-39220 GCF_001954045.1 Mycobacterium sp. SP-6446
ACGCCGCGGGCTGGCAGGGCGGCGAGAAGGTGGTCGGCCTGCTCGACGAGGAGGGCTTCGCGCAGGATTCCACCACCGAGACCTTCGCCGCCATCACGCTCGAGGTCGACACCCGCCGCTGGGCCGGTGTCCCGTTCTACCTGCGAACCGGAAAGCGGTTGGGCCGCAGGGTGACCGAGATCGCCCTGGTGTTCAAACGCGCACCGCATCTGCCGTTCGATGCCACCATGACCGACGAGCTCGGCACCAACGCCATCGTCATCCGGGTGCAGCCCGACGAGGGCATCACCTTGCGGTTCGGTTCCAAGGTCCCGGGCAGCACGATGGAAGTTCGCGACGTCAACATGGATTTCTCCTACGGCTCGGCGTTCGTGGAGGATTCCCCAGAGGCATACGAACGGCTGATCCTGGACGTGCTGCTCGGTGAGCCGTCGCTGTTCCCGGTGAACGAGGAGGTCGAATTGGCTTGGGAGATACTCGATCCCGTGCTCGACTATTGGGCGACGCACGGCAAGCCCGACTCGTATGAGTCGGGCACCTGGGGGCCCGCGTCGGCGTTCGAGATGTTGCGCCGCACCGGGCGGGAATGGCGGCGCCCGTGATCATCGATCTGCTGGACACCAGCACCACCGCGGTCAACAAGAAGCTCGACGAGCTACGCGAACAGGCCGGCGTCGTCACGATGGGCCGGGTGGGGACGCTGATCATCAAGTCCGACAACGACACCATGCTCGAGGAATCGGTCGAGGCCGCCAACGCCGCCAGCCACGAACACCCGAGCCGCGTCCTGGTGGTGACCACAGGCAATGCCGACGCCGCCGAGGCGCGGTTGGACGCCCAGGTCCGGGTCGGGGGTGACGCGGGCGCCGGCGAGGTCGTGGTGCTGAGGCTGTCGGGACCGCTGGCCGATCATGCCGAGAGCGTGGTCATTCCGTTCCTGCTCCCCGACATCCCGGTGGTGGCGTGGTGGCCCGACGTCGCCCCGGCGGTGCCCGCCCAAGACCCGTTGGGCCAGTTGGCGATCCGCCGCATCACGGACGCGACCAACAGCGACGATCCGCTGTCGGCGATCCGGGGCCGGCTGCAGGGTTACACCGCCGGCGACACGGATCTGGCCTGGGCGCGCATCACCTACTGGCGGGCGTTGCTCACCTCCGCGGTGGACCAAAAACCGCACGAGGAGATCGAATCGGCGCTGGTTTCCGGTTTGCGAGCCGAGCCCGCGCTGGACGTGCTGGCAGGCTGGCTGGCGAGCAGGATCGACGGGCCGGTGCGCCGGGTTGTGGGTGACCTCAAAGTCGAGCTGGAGCGCAAGACCGAAACCATCACCCTGAGCCGGCCCCAGGAGGGCACCACGGCCACCCTGAGCCGGACGGGTCGCCCCGATGCCCTGGTTCCGTTGGCGCGCAGGGAAACCCGTGAGTGCCTCGCCGAGGACATGCGGCGGCTGGATCCCGATGAGATCTACTTCGCCGCACTCGAGGGCATCGACAAGGTGCAGTACGCATGACCCGCGTCATCGACATCGTTCCCGACGGCGACGCCCTGGTCCGGGCCGCCGGCGCCCGGCTGGTCGCCACAATCGAGGCCGCCGTGGCGGCACGCGGTCGCGCCCTAATCGTCCTGACCGGCGGCGGCAACGGCATCGGGCTGCTGAAGTATCTCCGCACGCAGCAGGTCGACTGGTCGAAGGTGCACCTGTTCTGGGGCGACGAACGCTACGTTCCCGAGGACGACGACGAGCGCAACGAGAAGCAGGCGCGCGAGGCGCTGCTCAATCACGTCGACATCCCGTCCAGCCAGGTGCATCCGATGGCCGCCAGTGACGGCGAATTCGGCAATGATCTTGCCGCGGCGGCGCTGGCCTACGAGCAGCTGCTGGCCGCCAACGCCGCCCCCGGTGAGCCGGTGCCGACCTTCGACGTCCACCTACTGGGCATGGGTCCCGAGGGCCACATCAACTCCCTGTTCCCCGACACTCCCGCCGTTCTCGAGACCACCCGCATGGTCGTTGCGGTCGAAGACTCCCCCAAACCGCCGCCGCAACGAATCACCTTGACGCTGCCCGCTATTCAGCGCTCCCGCGAGGTCTGGCTGATGGTTTCGGGCGCGGGCAAGGCCGACGCGGCGGCCGCTGCCATCGGTGGCGCGCAACCGGTCACGGTGCCGGCCGCCGGGGCCATCGGGCTGGAGACCACGCTCTGGCTGCTCGACGAGGAGGCCGCGGCCAAGCTTTCCCGCTGACGCCGGGCGCATAATGACGTTCATGGCAGACAAAACCGTGCGCAACGGGCCCGAGCGAAGCCGGATCAAGACCCTCACCCAGGCGGCGCTCAACGCCGACAAGACCGTGGAGCAGGTCGAAGACGTCCTCGATGGCCTGGGCAGAACGATGGTCGAGCTGAACAGCTCGCTGTCGGCCCTCAACGCGACGGTGGAACGCCTGGAGGGCGGCCTGGATCATCTGGAGGGCGTGCTGCACAGCCTGGACAATCTCGCCCAGCGGCTCATCGCGCTCGTGGAGCCGGTGGAGGCGATCGTCCAGCGCATCGACTACATGGTCGGGGTGGGCGAAACGGTGATGTCCCCCCTGTCGGTCACCGAGCACGCCGTGCGCGGCGTGCTGGACCGGCTGCGGAACCGGACGGTGCACTAGGTTCCGCGGTCGACCGCGTCGAAAACGTCCACCGCGTGCCCGAACGGCTCCGAGGTGATCGCGTGGTCGGTCTCGGAGGGATGGTCGAGTGAGAAGTCGATGCACAGCAGCAGGCCGAGGAGGACCGCGACCGCACTGGACAGGAGCGCCTGGCCGAGGGTGCTGCCCAGGCGCAGGAAACCGGTAAGGCCTACCAGGACAACCCCGCCGAAGATCAGTCCCAACCACAGCAGCGCCGGTATCCGCGGCTTGGTCGCGATCATGCGCTGGGTGCGATGGGACGACAGCACGCTCAACTCGCTGAGGAACTGGGAATTGATCGCGCTCGGCGCGGCACCCGGCGACTGACTGCCGGCGATGCGGTACATCTGCGTTATCGCGGCGCGCGCGCTGTCGCGGGCACCGTCGCCGGGCTGCTTGGTCGAATCAGAACCCGCTACGGCGGTCGCGTACTGGCGCAGCAGTTGTTGAATTTGGGGCCGCTCCTGTTCCGGCATGGCGACGGTCTGCCGGTACAGCGTCGTCAGTGCCGACGCCTCGTTGGCGACGATGACCTGGGTGGCGGAAAACTGTTGCCAGGTCACCACCACGGTGAACCCAAGCAGGGCCCCGTAGACAAGACCGACGATCGCGACGAACGGCGACATGGCCGAATCGTGTAGTTTTCCTTCGCCGGACAGGACACGATTCCCGAACCATACGCTGACCACCGCGAGCACGATCGCGATGGCGACCACGCTGACAAGAATCAACCAAAGAGACGGCGCACCCATCGCCCGAGACCTTACTGCGCTCTCGCGACGGTGACGGCCATCCGCGCGCGCATGTCGGCAATTACCCGCTGTTGCGCAGCGCGCTGGACAGGCCGTTCATGGTCAGCAGGATGCCGCGCTGCACCAATTCGTCGTCGTCGCCCGAACGGTAGCGGCGCAGCAGTTCCACCTGAAGGTGGTTCAGCGGCTCCAGGTACGGGAACCGGTTGAACACCGAACGCGCCAGCGCCGGGTTGTCGGCGAGGAGATCGTCGTGACCGGTGATGAGCTTATGCATCGCGATGGTGCGCCGATGTTCGTCGACGATCTTGTCGAATACCCTGCGCCGCAAGGATTCGTCGGACACCAGCTCGGCATAGCGGGCCGCCAGGCCCAGGTCGCTCTTCGCCAGCACCTGCGCCATGTTCGATAGCACGCTGGCGAAGAACGGCCACCGCTCGTACAGCTCGTGCAGCGTCGCCACCCGGTCGGCTTCGCTTTCCGGACCCGCCGCGATCCACTGCTCGAACGCCGATCCCGTTCCGTACCAACCGGGCAGCATGACCCGCGACTGGCTCCACGCCAGCACCCACGGGATGGCGCGCAGGTCCGCGATCGACTCGGTGGGCTTGCGCGAGGCGGGCCGGCTGCCGATGTTCAGCGACCCGATCTCGCTAACCGGTGTCGATGCCTTGAAGTATTCGACGAAACCCGGTGTGTCATGCACCAACTCGGCGTAGGCACGCCGCGCCAGGGTCGCCACCTCGTCGAGCACCGCATACGCCGGCTCGGCCGCCTCGCCGAGACCCTCGACGTCGAGCAGTGTGGACTCCAGCGTCGCCGCCACCAGGCTCTCCAGGTTGCGCCGCGCCAACTGGGGTTCGGCGTACTTGGCGGCGATCACCTCACCCTGCTCGGTGAGGCGCAGCGAACCGTTCACCGCTCCCGGTGGTTGCGCCAGGATCGCCTGGTAGCTGGGTCCACCGCCGCGCCCGACGGTGCCGCCGCGACCGTGGAAGAGCCGCAACCGAATTCCGGTCTTGCGGGCCACCTCGACCAGGGACAGCTCCGCCCGGTACACCGCCCAGCTGGAGGCAAGGTAACCGCCGTCCTTGTTGGAGTCGGAGTAGCCGAGCATCACCTCTTGCGAGTCGCCGCGCGCCGAGACGAGCGCCCGATAGACCGGCAGCTCCAGCATCGCGTGCAGAATCGCCGCGCCGTTGTGCAGATCGTCGATCGTCTCGAACAGCGGCGAAATGCCCACCGGGCAATAGGGTTCCGGCCCGGATGTGTCCAGCAGGCCGGCTTCTTTCAGCAGGATCGCGGCCTCCAGCACGTCCGACACCGACTGGCACATCGAGATCACGTAGTTCGGCACCGCGGCGGGTCCGTAGCGCCGGACGGCGTGGGCGGCGGCGCCCATGACGCCCAGCTCGCCGCGCGCCAGGTCGGACAATTCCGCGCGCTCGCCGAGGAGCGGGCGGCGGGTGCTCAGTTCGCCGGCCAGCAGCTCGACCCGCTCGTCTTCACCCAGCGAGCCGTAGTCCGGGTGCACGCCCGCCCACTCCAGCAGCTCGCCGACCACTTCCTGGTGCACGTCGGAGTTTTGCCGCATGTCGAGGCCGCACAGGTGAAAACCGAAGACGCCCACGCCTTCTCGCAACAGGGCCAGCCGGTCGTCGGCCAGCAGCGCGCTGCCGTGGGCGCGCAGCGACGCGTCGACGGTGTCGAGATCGCTGCGCAACTCGGCCGGCGTGGCATACCGGGTCAGGCCCAGGTCGAGCTCGTGTTGCGGTTGCCGGTCCAGGATCTCGGCGGCCGTCGCGGTGAGCCGGCCGCGGATCACCCGCACGGCACGCCGGTACGGCTCGTCAGCCCGGGCGTTCTCCGGGCAGGCGTCGGCCACCTCGGCCAGTTCGGGGGTGACGCTGACCAGTCGCGCCGACAGCGACAGCTCCTGCTCGAGGTCGGTGAGCTCGGCCAGGTAGTGCGCCACCGCGGTGAACGCGGCGCTGCCGGTCGCCCGCCTGACCACCTCGGCGGTGACGTTCGGGTTTCCGTCGCGGTCACCGCCGATCCAGGAGCCCGGTTGCAGGATCGGGTCGGCGAGCAGTTCGGCGTCCGGCCACCGAGCGCGCAGCGCGTCGCGAACCTCGCTGTTCACTTGGGGAATCACCTCGAACAATGCGGCCGGGTAGTAGCGCAGGCCGACGTCGATCTCGTCGGTGATCTGCAGCCGCGAGAGCCGGATCAGCGCGGTCTGCCACAGCGTGAGGACCTGGCGGCGCAGCTCGAGTTCGATGTCGCGGCCGTCGTCGGTCTGGGTGTGACCCTCGGCGTGCAGTCGCATCAGCCCGGTGATCCGGTGCTGGGTGACGAAGACGGTGCGCCGGCGGGTCTCGGTGGGATGAGCGGTGATGACCGGGGACACCAGCGCGCCCTTCAGGGCATCGGCCACCGTGGCCGAATTCAGTTCCGCGAGATCGAGTTTCGCGTAGGTGGCGGCGAGACTGCTGTCTTGGGGCGGCTCGCCGGCGTCGACGTGAATGGCGCGGCGGCGTTCGCGGTGGATGTCTTCGGCGACGTTGGCCAGCAGCGCAAAATGGCTGAACGCCCGGATGATCGGGATGGCGAGGTGAATGTCGAGACCGGAGAACATGGCCGCCATCTCGGCCCGGTCGATCTCGGAGCGCCGTACCCGGAAGGATTCCACCCGGGCCCGTTCCACGAGGTCGAACACCTCGTCACCGTTCTGCTCACGCACGGTGTCGCCGAGGATCGCGCCGAGCAGCCTGATGTCGGCGCGCATCGGCTCGGTCGCCTCGCGACCGATCGCGGTCCGCTGGACGGCGCCGATCGGTTCGAGCGCGGCGTCGGGAGCCTCAGCCATGCGTCCCAGTATCGGTGGGGATCGCCGGTGTGTCGCGCCGTGGATTTCCCGCCGGGCGTTGTGACGAATGGCTAGTCTGCCGAAATGCCCTCACCTCGCTGGCCGGCCGCCTTGGCCATTCCCATGATTGCCGGCGCCGCCCTGCTGGGTAGCGCGGCGACCGCGACCGCCACCACTCCCGCCGATGACGCATACCTCGCGAAGCTGCGCGCCGTCGGCCTCACCTGGCCACCCCAGACGGAAGAGGCGCTCATCGGCGAGGCACACCTCATCTGCTACGACCTCACCTGGGGTTGGACGCCGCAGGAGATCGCCGACGACATCCACGCCCACTTGGACAAGAGGGGCGTGACGTTGTTGGACATCGGGACGATGGTCAACGCCGCACACTCGATCTATTGCCCCGGCAACGTGTGCGACGCGCCCAGCCTGTGCACCTGAGCGCTGGTCACAGCGGCCGAAAGTGAAACTCGCGACGGATAGCCGGCGTGTCGCGTCGTGGATTTCACGTTCGGTGTGGTGAGGAAGGCGGTCTGACGAGGGCGGTGACCCGCTGTCAGCGGTACTTGATCTGCAGGGCCATGCCGATGATGCAGACCAGCCAGATGCCGGTGATGAAGAGCGTCAATCGGTCCAGGTTCTTCTCGACCACGGTCGACCCGGACAGGCTCGACTGCACGCCGCCGCCGAACAGCGTGGACAGGCCGCCGCCCTTGGCGCGGTGCAGCAGCACCAGCAACACCACCAGGATGCTGGTGACCACCAGGGTGATCTGCAGGGCCAATTGCATGACGTGCAGCCTACCGGCTTCGCGCGGGCATCACGGCAGCGGCCCGCCGGCGGCGATGGCCGCCAGCGTCGCGAACTGCTCGCCGTCCAGCGACGCGCCCCCGACCAGGCCGCCGTCGACGTCGTTCTGGGCGACGATTTCGCCGATGTTCTTCGCGTTCACCGAGCCGCCGTAGAGCACCCGGACACCCTCGGCGATCTCTGCGGAGGCGAGGGACGCCAACTCTTTGCGGATCGCCGCGCACACCTCCTGGGCGTCGCCCGCGCTGGCCACCCGGCCGGTGCCGATCGCCCATACCGGCTCGTAGGCGATGACGACCCGGCCGATCTGCTCGGCCGAAAGCCCCGCCAGCGAGCCGCGCAGCTGCTTCTCGCAGTGGCCGACGTGCTCGCCGGCCTCCCGGACCTCCAGGTGTTCGCCGATGCAGACGATCGGCGTCAGCTCGTTCTTCAGGGCGGCCGCCGCCTTGGCGGCCACCAGGTCGTCGTCCTCGTTGTGGTAGGTGCGCCGCTCGGAGTGCCCGACGATGACGAAGGAGCAGCCCAGCTTGGCCAGGAAGGCTCCGCTGATGTCGCCGGTGTAGGCACCCGACTCGTGCTGGGACAGGTCCTGGGCGCCGTAGGTCAGCCGCAGCTTGTCGCCGTCGACCAGGGTCTGCACGCTGCGCAGGTTGGTGAACGGAGGGATCACCGTGACGTCGACCTTGTCGTAATACTTGTCGGGCAACGCGAAGGCGATCTTCTGCACCAGCGCGATCGCCTCGAAGTGATTGAGGTTCATCTTCCAGTTGCCGGCGATCAGGGGCTTGCGGGTCACGAGGCTCCTCCACTTGGCTGCGGCCGGCCCAGTACCTCGATGCCGGGCAGCGTCTTGCCCTCCAGGTATTCCAGCGATGCGCCACCGCCGGTGGATATGTGCGAGAACGCGTCTTCGGGGATGCCGAGCGCGCGCACCGCCGCCGCGGAGTCGCCGCCGCCGACCACGCTGAACGCGCCCTTGCCGGTCGCGGCGACGATCGCCTCGGCCACGCCCTTGGTGCCCGCCGCGAACGCTGGGAACTCGAACACGCCCATCGGGCCGTTCCAGAAGACGGTCTCGGCGTTGGACAGCAGCGCGGCGAACCGTCGCACCGACTCGGGTCCGACGTCCAGGCCCATCTTGTCGTCCGGGATCCGGTCCGCGGCCACGGTCTCCGGCGGCGAGTCGGCGGCGAACTTCTCCGCGACCACGATGTCCACCGGTAGGCGCAGCACGTCGGCGTAGGTCTCACTCAACCTGCGGCACGTGTCGACCATGTCGGTCTCGAGCAGGGATGTGCCAACCGAAAGGCCCTGCGCGGCAAGGAAAGTGAAGCACATGCCGCCGCCGATTACGATGCTGTCGGCCTTGGTCGCCAGCGACTCGATGACGCCGAGCTTGTCGGACACCTTCGACCCGCCGAGCACCACCGCGTACGGGCGCTTGGTCGAGGCCGTCAGCTGCTCGAGCACCCGGATTTCCTCGGCGACCAGCGTGCCTGCGTAGTGCGGCAGCAGGGTGGCCACGTCGTACACGGACGCCTGCTTGCGGTGCACCACCCCGAAGCCGTCGGAGACGAAAGCGCCTCCCGGCGAGACCAGTTCGGCCAGCAGCTTGGCCAGGGCGAGCCGCTCGCCGTCGTCCTTGCTGGTCTCCCGCGGGTCGAACCGCACGTTTTCCAGCAACAGGACGTCGCCGTCGGTCAACCCCTCGGCGCGGGCCAGCGCGTCGCCGCCCACCACGTCGCCGGCCAATTGCACGTGCCGGCCCAGCTGTTCGCCGAGCGCGGCGGCCACCGGCGCCAGCGACAGCGCGGGGTCGGGTCCGCCCTTGGGGCGGCCCAGGTGCGCGGCGATGACCACCTTGGCACCGGCTTCGGCCAGCGCCCGCAACGTCGGGACGGACGCGGTGATGCGGCCCGCGTCGGTGATGACGCCCGCATCGAGTGGAACGTTCAGGTCGGAGCGCACCAGCACGGCGCGACCTGAAACACCTTCCGCCAGAAGGTCTTCGAGGCTGGGAACGGACACGGTCTACAGCGACTTGCCAACCAGTGCGACCAGGTCGACGAGGCGGTTGGAGTAACCCCACTCGTTGTCGTACCACGACACCACCTTGGCCTGGTTGGCGATCACCTTGGTCAGGCCGGAGTCGAAGATCGAGCTGTGCGGGTCGGTGACGATGTCGCTGGAGACGATCGGCGCGTCGTAGTACTTCAGGATGCCCTTGAGCCGGCCCTCGGCGGCGGCCTTGAACGCCGCGTTGATCTCCTCGACGCTGGCGGACTTCGACAGGTCGGCCGTCAGGTCGGTCACCGAGCCGGTGGGAATCGGCACGCGCAGCGCGTACCCGTCGAGCTTGCCCTTCAGGTTGGGCATCACCAGGCCGATGGCCTTGGCCGCGCCGGTGGAGGTGGGCACGATGTTCAGCGCGGCGGCCCGGGCGCGACGCAGGTCCTTGTGCGGGCCGTCCTGCAGATTCTGATCCTGCGTGTAGGCGTGGATGGTGGTCATCAGGCCCCGGTCGATGCCGAATTCGTCGTCGAGCACTTTGGCAAGCGGCGCAAGGCAGTTCGTGGTGCACGACGCGTTGGAGATGATGTTCTGGCTGCCGTCGTACTTGTCGTCGTTGACCCCGAGGACGATGGTGATGTCCTCGTCGGTCGCGGGCGCGGAGATGATCACCTTCTTCGCGCCGGCGTCCAGGTGGCCCTTGGCCTTGGCCGCGTTGGTGAACAGTCCGGTGGATTCCACGACGACGTCGACGCCGAGGTCACCCCACGGCAGCGCCGCCGGGCCCTCCCGGACCTCGAGTGCCTTGATTTTGGCGGGACCCACGACGATGGTGTCGTCGCCTTCGAGGCTGACGTCGTGGGGCAGCCGGCCGAGGATCGAGTCGAATTTGAGCAGGTGCGCCAGCGTGCTGTTGTCAGTGATGTCGTTGACGGCGATCACCTCCACGTCGGCGATGCCCTGCTCCTGTTGGGCCAGTAGGGCCCGGTAGAAGTTGCGTCCGATTCGACCGAAGCCGTTAATGCCTACTCGGACCGTCACTTGTCTCTCCCTGTCTGATCGCTGATGAAACCGCTCGCCGTCAGCCTAGATCAGTAGCGACAACGGTTGCTGGGCCTCCCCCTCGGAGGTGACCTGCGTTACCCGCGCAGGCGCCGCAGCGCGGCGGTGGCGGCGTGATAGCCGCAGAGCCCGTGGATGCCGGCTCCCGGCGGCGCGGACTGCGAGCACAGGTAGACGCCGGGAACACCGGTCGCGTACGGGTTGACGGCGATGCGCGGGCGCAGGACCACCTGCAGGCCGTCGTTGGCGCCGCCGATGATGTCGCCGCCGATGAAGTTCGGGTTGTAGGCCTGCAGGTCGGCGGCGCTCTTGCTGACGGACGCCAGGATGCGGTCGCGAAATCCCGGGGCGAACCGCTCGATCTGGTCGACGACGGCGGCGGTGGTGTCGCCGGTGTAGCCGAACGGCACGTGCGCGTAGGCCCAGATCGGGTTGACGTTGCCGGCCGACCGGGACGGGTCGGCCAGGTACTGCTGCCCGACGAGCACGAACGGCCGGCGCGCCATCTTGCCTTGCGCGCGTTGACGTTCGGTGTCCGCGATCTCGGCAAAGGTGCCGCCGAGGTGGACGGTGCCGGCGCGACCGCAGTCGGGGTTCGTCCACGGGATGTCACCCTCGATGGCGAAGTCGACCTTGAACGCCGAGGACCCCTGGCGGTAGCGGCGGTAGGACCGTCTGATGCGGCCCGGCATCACGTCGCCGTAGATCGACAGCACCGCGGCGGGGCTCAGATCCAGCATGACGATGTCGGCGTCGGGGATGTCCCTGCGGCTCGACACCGTCACCCCGGTCGTCACGCTGCCGCCGTGCGCGGCCAAAGCCGCGGCCAGCGCGCGGATGATCGACCCGGACCCGCCCTCGGCGACGGGCCAGCCGTAGCGGTGCCCGGTGGCCAGGATCATCAACCCGAGCGAGGCGGTGAGCGGGCGATCCAGCCGGGTGTAGACGTGCGCGGCGGCGCCGCCGAACAACGCGCGCGCCGGCTCGGTGCGAAACCAGCGCGCCAGCATTGTGGCGGACAGCGCGGCGCGCGGGCCGAACGCCGCGAGGCGGACGGGGTGACGCGGGATGTTCAGCACCGGGCGGAGCAGATCCAGGGCCAGCTGGTCGAACCCGGCGGCGAGATCGCCGACGGCGCGGCGCCACCGGACGCCATCGGGCCCCATGCGGGCGGTGGTTTCGTCGATCGACTGGTACAGCACACCGGCGCTGCCGTCGTCGAGCGGGTGCGCGCAGTCGATCTCCGGCCACTTCCACACCAATCCGTAGCGCGGCAGGTCGATCTCCTGCCAGAACGGCGAACCCACGGCCAAGGGATGAAACGCCGAGCAATGGTCGTGAATCACGCCGGGCAACGTCAGCTCGCCCGAGCGCGCTCCCCCGCCGATCGTGTCGCGGGCCTCCAGCACCTGGACGTCGACATCGTGGCGGGCGAGCTGGATCGCGGCGGCCAGGCCGTTGGGACCGGCACCGACGACTACCGCTTTGGTCATGACTCCGGATGAATCACGTTTTGCGTGGTGACGTGGACCGGGAACTCGTCGCCCGGCTCGGCCCACGGCTGACGCGACAGCATGTCCTCGATGGTGACGTAGCCCGCCTCGATCAGTCCGGTCTTGGCGTCGAGGATGCGGTACCACTGTTTCTGGATGTGGATCGGTTGGCCCTCCAGGACGATCACGCGAAGGTCGCCGTCCTCGAAGTGGCAGCGCCGCTGCACGGCTTCCAGTAGCTGCTCGTTGTGCAGATGGCCCTCACCGAAGTTCCACCCGACCAATGGCCCGGCGACCACCTCGCCCTCGCGAATCTTGTAGTCGGTTTCGTTGTCGATCGCGCGGGGTAACAACGCGTTGAGCACCCGGCCGTGTAGGTGCATCGCCCGGAACGCCGCGACCTTGTCGGCCATGATTTCGGCCGTCGCCGGGCCATAGAGCTTGGCCAGCTGATTCACGACGAGCGCAGAGCTTTTGACGACGGAGGTCTCGACCTTCTCCTCGATGCCCGCGCGGAAGCACCACACGCTGCAGGCCCAGTTGCCGGCGTAGTAGCGCATCGCGGGGAGGAACGAAACCTTTTCGGGGAACATGTTTCCCACGATCACGACGGCCACCACGACGATCATGAGCGCCAGCAGCAGCGGCGAGGAAAGGTCGGTGGCGCGGATCGCGCCGTAGTGCCCGAACAGGTAGAACAGTGAGAAGATGAAGAACACGTTCCACTCCAACGGGACTCCCATCGGGAGGTTGGAAATGATGTTGAGGTGGAAGATCACCATGAACCCGATGAGAAACCACCGCCACGGCTGATCGCCGGCGACGAACACCAGCACCGTGGGGACGATGAACTCCGCCGTCGTGCCGCCGACGTGGGCCATGAGTTTCGGAAGCAGGCTGGGCCGTAGGTCGTTGACGTGGTCGCGGTAGAGCAGGTGCTTGATCGGCAGGAACAGCTTGGGCCGCAACAGCGCGTTGTTGCTTGTCATCACCGACACGACGTAGGGGAAGTGGTGGTTGAGCTTGGAAGTCGCCGCCCCCCACCAGAGCAGCAGCATGATGATCTTGAACGCCGCGATTTGATCGGTAAACGGAAAGAAGAACACGAACAGCTTCAGCCAGTAATGTTCCCCGCGCGCGGCCAGGAAGATGGTCTTGTCGCGCAGGCCCAGCAGCGCCAGCGCGACGATCGTGGGGATCACCACGACGGGGTCGATCAGGCCGACATCCCCGGCGCCCGTGACCGGCCCCCCATGCCCGGGTGACAGCAGGGCCCAGACCGCGCCGATCAACACGATGGCATAGAGGCCGACGTCGGCGAGAGTGCGGGAATCACCGCCGGTGAGCGGGACCTTATCCGGCCAGGCCGGCAGTCGAATCGTGTTGGGCCGCAACCAATACAGGACTCCACCGATGGGAGGCATGAACCGCCCGGTCAGCGGGCCGGATCCGCAGCCGAGGCCAAGGACCTCGAACAGCAGCGTGAAGATGACGACCTTCTGATACACGATCGGTTGCGTCCACCAATCGCCGATGCGGCCCAGGCCGCCCAGGCCCGGGGTCAGCGAGATGATGGCGGCCGGGGCGGCGACGTACACCGCGATCTTGATCAGGTAGAGCAGATACACCGCATACGGTGTTCCGAAGCCGTGTTCCGCCCAATGCCGGGTCACGACCTGCAGCCGCGTTGCCCGTGACAGGGTCGGCCACGTGTCGTGATCGACGTCCGGAAGCTCCGGTGACATGAATCCCATGGCTGGCCTCTCTGTCGCCGAAAACGGCTGCGGCAAGCGCTATTTCACCCGAACCGCTGGCGCAGCCCTTCGATCATCCCGTCCAGTGATTGCCGTTCCTGTTCTTCGCCGCGCAGCATGTGCCGGAAGTTGGCGGCGCCTTCGGCGTCGCGGTTGGACTCGCAGACGGCGATCGCCTGGTGGTACCGGTCGATTCGATGCTCACTGAGCCGCCGGCTTTGGGCGAGCAGGCGCAGGAAGTAGTCGGCCTGTCGGCGATCGGCCATCGCGGCCGCGGCCGCGGAGAAATCGGCGTCGCGTTTGCCATCGACCGGCTCGGAGCGCCCCACGCCGCGCGGGGATGGACGTGTCCGTCGGTCCAGAGCGGTGCCCGACCTGTGGGCAGCGGCCGAGCGCGACGCGCGCTCGTCGGACGAACCGGCGAAGTCCATCTGTTCTCTCAACTGGACGTTTGGCGAAGGGACGGGCCGTAACCATACCCCGCCCGACGCCGCCCGGTCCACAAGCGGATTCCGGCCGCTCACACCGGGCTCGCTACCATCGAGGAACCTCAGCGCGGCAAGGAAGCCTCAAGGAGAACCGTGAGCGACAACGACAGCGACGACATCGGCAAATTCGACCCTGGCACCACCCAGCGGTTGATGAGCGCGATGCGCCCGTTCTTGAAGACGTATTTCCGCTCTGAGGTGCACGGGCTGGACGCGTTCCCGCCCGGCGGGGCGCTGGTCGTCGCGAACCACTCCGGTGGCATGTTCCCGATGGACGTCCCGATCTTCAGCGTCGACTTCTACGAGAAGTTCGGCTACGACCGGCCGGTCTACACGCTCAGCCACGACATCCTGTTCATGGGCCCGACAGCGCCGCTGTTCCGGCGCGCCGGCTACATCCGGGCCAACCGCGAGAACGCGGCCAGGGCGCTGCGGGCCGGCGGCGTGGTCGTCGTCTTCCCCGGCGGGGACTACGACGCCTACCGGCCCACGCTGTCGGAGAACGTCATCGACTTCAACGGCCGCAAGGGCTACGTCAGCACGGCGATCGAGGCCGGCGTGCCGATCGTTCCGGCGGTGTCCATCGGCGGGCAGGAGACCCAGCTCTACCTGTCCCGCGGCACCTGGCTGGCCGAACGGCTGGGCATCAAGCGCCTGCTGCGCAGCGCCATCATGCCGGTTTCGTTCGGCTTCCCCTTCGGGTTCAGCGCCGTGATCCCGCCCAACCTGCCCCTGCCCAGCAAGCTCGTGATGCAACTGCTGGAACCGATCGACATCGCCGCGCAATTCGGCGAGGACCCGGACGTCGACGAGGTCGACGAGCATGTCCGGTCGGTGATGCAGGACGGCCTGACCACGCTCGCGTCCGGCCGCCGCTTCCCGATTCTGGGCTGAGCCATGGCATCTCGTCTCAACCAGGCCCTCGGCATCATCTCCACCCTGAGGCGCGCCGGGATGATCGCGCCGATGCGGCCCGACCGCTACCTGAAGATCGCCGCCGCGATGCGTCGCGAGGGCCTGGGCATCACCGTGGGTTTCGCCAGCGCCGCGCAGCGCTGCCCGGACCGTCCCGGGCTGGTCGACGAGCTGGGCACGCTGACGTGGCGCCAGCTCGACGAAAACATCGACGCGCTGGCCGCGGCGCTGCAGAAGCTGCCCGGCGGCCGGGTCATCGGGATCATGTGCCGCAATCACCGGGGCTTCGTGGAATCGCTGGTGGCCGGCAACCGGATCGGCTCCGACATTCTGCTGCTGAACACGTCGTTCGCCGGGCCGGCGCTGGCCGACGTGGTCAACCGCGAAGGCGTCGACACCGTCATCTACGACGAGGAGTTCACCGCGACCGTGGACCGCGCGCTCGCCGACAAGCCGGACGCCACCCGCATCCTGGCCTGGACCGACGAACAGCACGAGTTGACCGTTGCGAAACTCGTCGCTGATCACGCCGGGCAGCGGCCCGAGCGCACCGGCCGCAAGGGCAGGATGATCCTGCTCACCTCCGGAACCACCGGAACACCCAAGGGCGCCAACCAGACTGGCGGCAACGCCGGGATCGGCACGCTCAAGGCGATCCTGGACCGCACCCCGTGGCGGGCGGAGGAGCCCATCGTGATCGTCGCGCCGATGTTTCACGCGTGGGGTTTTTCCCAGCTGGTGTTCGCCGCATCGATGGCCTGCACGGTGATCACCCGGCGCAAATTCGACCCGGAGGCCACGCTGGACCTCATCGACCGGCACCGGGCGACTGGTCTCGCGGTGGTCCCGGTGATGTTCGACCGCATCATGGACCTGCCCGACGAGGTCCGAAACCGGTACAGCTGCAAGTCATTACGGTTCGCGGCGGCTTCGGGTTCGCGGATGCGCCCGGATGTGGTGATCGCGTTCATGGACCAGTTCGGCGACGTGATTTACAACAACTACAACGCCACCGAGGCCGGCATGATCGCCACCGCGACGCCGGAAGACCTGCGCGCCGCACCGGACACCGCGGGCCGGCCCGCGGGCGGGACCGAAATCCGGATCCTGGACCCGGATTTCAACGAGGTGCCCACCGGCGAGGTGGGCAGCATCTACGTCCGCAACGACACCCAGTTCGAGGGCTACACCTCCGGCACCACCAAGGATTTCCACGCCGGGTTCATGTCGTCGGGAGACGTCGGCTACCTCGACGAGGCCGGCCGGCTGTTCGTCGTCGGCCGCGACGACGAGATGATCGTCTCCGGCGGCGAGAACGTCTACCCGATCGAGGTGGAGAAGACGCTGGCGGCGCACTCCGACGTGGCGGAGGCCGCGGTGATCGGCGTCGACGACGAGCAGTACGGCCAGCGGCTGGCGGCGTTCGTGGTGCTGACCGCGGGAGCCCAGGCCACCCCGGACACGCTCAAGCAACACGTGCGGGAGAACCTGGCCAACTACAAGGTGCCCCGAGAAATATCGGTCCTCGACGAACTCCCCCGCGGCAGCACCGGCAAGATCCTGCGGGCCGAATTGCAATCGCGGGTCAGCGGCTGATGCGGCGGATGCTGAGGAAGCCGCGGCCGCTGGCCCGCGCCGTCGTCGAATTCGTCAACGCCGCCAACGGATTACGCCCGCTCGCCCGCAAGGGCTACCCCACCGTCGCGGTGTTCTGGTTCGGCTGGCCCACGTCGGAAGTGCCGGGCGTGTACTTCACCGCGTCGCTACTCGACGCGCTGCGCCGCGGCCGCCGCGGCGACTTCGCCGGGCGCCGGGGAAAGGCGGCGCTGGCACTGACCGCCGCGTCGTGGGCGATCCTGGGGGTGATCCGCTGGCGCGGCGTCACCACCCCGGGCCCGGTGCTGGAAGCCGGGCTACGCGAACAACTGGGAGCCGACTACGCCGAGGCGCTGGCCGACCTGCCGCAGACCGAGCCCAAGCGCCGCGGGCGGCGCAACCTGCCGCTGGGCAACACCGTGGCCCGGCGGCGCTACGTCGAGAAGACGAACGTCGTGTCCTACGGGCCGCACGGCCGGGCGAACCTCGCCGACGTCTGGCGCCGCCGCGACCTGCCCCGCGACGGCAAGGCGCCGGTGCTGGTGCAGGTGCCCGGCGGCGCCTGGGTGATCGGAATGCGCCGTCCCCAGGCCTATCCCCTGATGAGTCACCTGGCCGCCCGCGGCTGGGTGTGCGTGTCGATCGGCTACCGCGTCTCCCCGATGCACACCTGGCCCGACCACATCGTCGACGTCAAACGGGCGCTGGCCTGGGTCAAGGAGAACATCGCGCGATACGGCGGGGATCCCGACTTCGTCGCCGTCACCGGCGGCTCTGCCGGCGGTCATCTCGCCGCGCTGGCGGCGCTGACGCCCAATGACCCCAAATTCCAGCCGGGCTTCGAGGATGCCGACACCTCGGTAGTCGCCGCGGTCCCCGTGTACGGGCGCTACGACTGGTTCACCACCGAGGGCGAGGGCCGTCCCGAATTCGTCCGGTTGCTCGAAAAGTTCGTGGTGAAGCGGAAATTCGCCGACCACCGCGATATCTATGTCGACGCGTCGCCGATCCGCCGGCTGCGGGCGGACGCGCCGCCGTTCTTCGTCTTGCACGGCGCCGACGACTCCCTCATTCCGGTCGGCGAGGCCCGCGAATTCGCCGAGGAACTGCGCGGTGTGTCGAAGTCGCCGGTGGCCTACGCCGAATTGCCCGGCGCCCAACACGGTTTCGACATCTTCGGTTCGCCCCGGGCGCATCGAGCCGCCGAGGCGGTGGCGCGGTTTCTGTCCTGGGTGTACGCGACCGGCTATCCGGGCCGCGACTAAGCCAGCGCCGCCGCTTTCTCGAGTTCGGTCAGCGCCGGCTCGATGGCGTCGGCCATATCGTCGATGTCGTTGGCCACTTCGGGCGTGGTCACGAAGCCGAAGTCCAGGTAGTCGGTGTAGGAGAAGCAGGTGACGTTCAGCGCGATGTCCATGACCGGCGGTCCGAGCGGAACCAGCGAGTCCAGCTTGGCGCCCGCCATGTACAGCGGGAACGGCGGACCGGGAACGTTGGACACAACCAGGTTGAGCGGAGCCAGGTTTCGCGACAGGCCGGTGGCCGTGTAGGCACGCGCGGCCAGGTGTAGCAGCCCGGGCGGGGTCGTCTCGGTCAGGCCCATGATCTGATGCGCCGACAGCGCCTTGGCCATTCCCTTGGCGCTCTGCGTGCTTTCGTGGATGGCGCGCAGCCGCTCGGCGGGGTCGTCGATGTCAGTGGCCAGGGATGCGGTCATCGAGCTGATCTTATTGCCGATCTCGTCCTTGTTCTCATCGGTTCGGGTTGAGACGGGAATCTGCGCGATGAGCGGTTTGGTGGGCAGCTCACCGCGTTTCTGCAAATATTCGCGCGCGGCACCGGCGACCATGGCCAGCACGACGTCGTTGAGCTTGACGTCGTAGGCGTCCTTGACGGCCTTCGCGCGGGCCAGCTCGACGCGGCAGCCGGTGACCCGCCGGTGCGGGGACACCGGCGCGTTGAACCGGGTCTTGGGCGCCTCGAAGTAGCGCGGCGGCCGGCTGGCGATGCCCAACGCGGCGACCTGCTGGCGCACCGTCTGTTCGACCAGCCGGGCGATGCGGAAAGGCGTCTTGACGCCGACGTTGATGAGCGCGCCCACCGCGCGCCGCTCCAGGCCGGGAAGCTGGAAGCCCACCAACGATCCGACCGTGTCCTGTTGCGGCGGACGGGGTTCCGGCGTGACATCCAAAAGGATTTCACCCAGCCCGGCACCCGACACCCCGTCGACGATGGCGTGGTGCATCTTGGTCAGCGTGGCGATCCGGCCGCCTTCGACGCCCTCGATCACCCACAGTTCCCACAGCGGCCGGGAGCGGTCAAGCTTGTAGGACATCAGCCGGCCCACCAGCTCCTCGAGCTCGCGGCGGCTACCCGGGGCTGGCACGCCGATGCGGCGGACGTGGAAGTCGATGTCGAGTTCCTCATCCTCGACGAACCACGGCCGGTCCAACCCGAGCGGCGCGCCGGTGACCCGCCAGCGCAACTGCGGAATCTCGGGCAGCCGCTCAATGAGCAGTTCGCGGAGGCGCTGAAAACTGTAGTCGGGCGCATCGCTGGGATCGCAGATCGCCAACGCGCCCACATGCATATGCCAGCCGGAAGTTTCGGCCGACCAGAACGCCGCATCAACACTCGATAGCCGCTTCATGCGATGACCGTAGCCCTCCCCCACCCCTTGCGCCCAGCAATCCGCTGGTTAGCTAGGCATCTTCCAAAAGGTCTGGCGTTACCGCCGACTCGGTGTCGGGGATGCCTTCGACCTTCGCCTTGCGGTCGGCCATCGAGAGCAATCGCCGAATGCGCCCCGCCACAGCATCTTTCGTCATCGGGGGGTCGGCCAGGCGGCCGAGCTCCTCGAGGGAAGCCTGCCGGTGCTCGACGCGCAACTTGCCGGCCGACGCCAAATGGTCGGGGACGCTGTCGCCGAGAATCTCCAACGCCCGCTCCACCCGGGCCGCCGCGGCGACCGCGGCCCGCGCCGAGCGGCGCAGGTTGGCGTCGTCGAAATTGGCGAGGCGGTTGGCCGTCGCGCGCACTTCGCGACGCATCCGGCGCTCCTCCCAGATCAACCGGGTGTCCTGGGCGCCCATCCGGGTCAGCAGCGCGCCGATCGCCTCGCCGTCGCGCACCACCACCCGGTCGGCGCCACGCACCTCGCGGGCCTTCGCGCTGACGCCGAGCCGGCGAGCGGCGCCCACCAAAGCCAGCGCGGCCTCCGGGCCGGGGCAGCTGACCTCCAATGCCGACGAGCGCCCGGGCTCCGTCAACGAGCCGTGCGCCAGGAAGGCTCCCCGCCACGCCGCTTCGGCGTCGGTGATGCTGCCGCCCACCACCTGTGCGGGCAGACCCCGCACCGGACGGCCCCGCATGTCGAGCAGGCCCGTCTGGCGTGCCAGCGCCTCACCGTCGTTTGCCACCCGCAGCACGTACCGCGTGCTCTTGCGAATTCCGCTGGCCGACAACACATGTACGACCGCGTTGTAGCCGTACAGATCGAAGATGTCCTTGCGCAGCCGCCGCGCGATGTTGCCCAGATCCACCTCGGCCTCGACCAGGACTCGCCCGCCCACGATGTGCAACCCACCGGCGAACCTCAATAGGGAGGTGACTTCCGCCCGACGCGCGCTGACCGATTTCACGACCAGGCGGCTCAGTTCGTCCTTGACTTCGGTCGTCATCGCCACGCGTCGTCACTCCTCGTATCGCTATCGACCCGAATCTCCGCGGTGGTTCTAGACGAAGGCACTCCCGGGGCCTTGGGGCCCCCTCGGACCCCGTCCAGGGCCGCCGCGAGCTTGCCCGGGTCATGTAAAGGTCTACCAGGTGTGGCCACGTCGGCGAAGTGGACCTCGGCCTGCAGCAGCGTCGCGGTGCGGCGCAGCTGCTCGCGTTCCCGCTCACTCGGCACCCGTTCGGCGTCGATGATGATGTCGTGGACGGTGAACCCGGGCGCATGCTGGGCGAGCACGTGCAGATGCCGTTCCACCGAGAATCCGGCCGTCTCACCCGGCTCCGCGACCAGATTGAGCACCAGGGCACGCCGCGCGCTGGTCCTGCGCAGCGCCGCGGCCAGGTCCGGCACCAACACGTGCGGGATCACGCTGGTGAACCAGGAACCGGGGCCCAGCACCACCAGATCGGCGGCCATGATGGCGTCCACCGCCTGCCGGGTCGCCGGCGGGTCGGCGGGAAGCAGCCGCACCCGGCGCACCTTCCCAGGCGTGGTGGCGATCGCCACCTGGCCGCGGATCAGCCGGAACATCCGCGGGTCGGACTCCAGACCGGACACGTCGGCCTCGATCTCCAGCGCGATCGGGCACATCGGCAGCACCCTGCCCTTGACCCCGAGGATGCGGCCGAGCTCGTCGAGCGCGGCGACCGGATCGGCTAGCACCTCGTTGAGCCCCGCCAGCATCAGGTTGCCGATCGGATGCCCGGCCAACGCGCCGCTGCCGCCGAACCGGTGCTGCAGGATGGTCGCCCACAGGCGTCCATACGGGCTGTCGGATGCCAACGCCGCCAACGCCATTCGTAAATCGCCCGGCGGGATGACATCCAGTTCGCTGCGCAACCGGCCGGACGAGCCACCATCGTCGGCGACGGTCACCACCGCGGTGACGTAGGGGGTCAACCGGCGGGCCGCGGACAGCGTGGCATGCAAGCCGTGTCCGCCCCCGAGGGCAACGATGCCCTCGCTATTCGGTGAGCTCATTCGCGGCCCAGATCCCGGTGCAGCACGCGCACCGACAGTTGCGCATTGCCCCCCAGCAGCTGCATCAACGCCTCGGCGATCGCGACGCTGCGGTGCTTACCGCCGGTGCAGCCGATGGCGACCGTCATGTACCGCTTGCCCTCCCGGCGGTAGCCGCCGACGACCAGAGATAGCAATCGATGGTAGGCGTCGAGAAACTCGGCGGCGCCGGGTTGGCTCAACACGTAATCGCGCACCGCCGGGTGCTGGCCGGTGAGCGGGCGCAGCTCGTCGACCCAGTGCGGGTTGGGCAGGAATCGCACGTCCATGACCATGTCGGCATCCATCGGCAGGCCGTACTTGAACCCGAACGACTCGACGGTGACGCTGGTGGTCCCGGCGCCGTCGCCGCCGAAGGCCCGCTCGATGTTTTCCCTCAGGCCGCGCACCGACAGTGTCGACGTGTCGATGATCAGGTCGGCGGTGGCGCGAACCGGGGCCAGCATCGCGCGCTCGGCGGCGATGCCCTCGGCCAGGGTCTGCTCCCCCTGCAAGGGATGGCTGCGGCGGTTCTGTTCGTAGCGGCGGACCAACATGTCGTCGGATGCCTCCATGAACACCACGCGCGGCGTGATGTTGCGGGTGGCCAGTTCGGTGCGCACCGAGTCCAAATCGCCGGTGAATCCCCGTGATCGAACGTCCATCACCACCGCGAGCTGGGTGATCCGCGACCCGGCCGCCAGTCCGAAGTCCACCATCCGGGTGATCAACTCGGGCGGCAGGTTGTCGGCGACGTACCAGCCGAGGTCCTCGAGCACCTTCGCCGCGGTGCCGCGTCCGGCCCCGGACAACCCGGTCACCAGGACGACGTCGATGCCTGGAGCGTTCGTCATCCTTTCAATCCTGGGGTCGCAGCGCTTCGAGGACGGCCGTGGCGGTCGCCACGCCGATACCCGGGACGGCGGTGATCTGGTCGACGGTGGCCTCCTTGAGGCGGGCTAGCGAGCCGAAATGCGTTACCAGCGCCTTACGGCGATGTTCTCCCAATCCTGGCACCGAATCGAGCGCTGAGGCGGTCATTCGCTTGGATCGCTTGCTGCGATGGTAGGCGATGGCGAACCGGTGCGCCTCGTCGCGGACCCGCTGCAGCAAATAGAGTCCCTCGCTGTTGCGCGGCATGATGACCGGATCCGGCTCGGACGGCACCCACACCTCTTCCAGCCGCTTGGCCAGGCCTATCACCGCCACGTCGGTGATGCCGAGCTCGTCGAGCACGGCGCTGGCCGCATTGACCTGGGGCGCGCCGCCGTCGACGACGTAGAGGTTGGGCGGGTAGGCGAACCGCCGCGATTTTCCTTCCGGCGAAAGCATATTCGGGTCGTTCTGCTCACTCAGGTGGCGCGCGAACCGCCGTCGGGTCACCTCGGCGATGGAGGCGACGTCGTCGGAGCGTCCCTGTCCCGCGGCTTCCCGGATCCCGAAGTGGCGGTAGTCCGATTTGCGCGGCATGCCGTCCTCGAACACCACCAACGAGCCCACCACGTCGGTGCCCTGCACGTGGCTGATGTCGACGCATTCGATCCGCAGCGGCGCGTCGGCCAGGCCCAGAGCGTCCTGAATATTCTGCAGCGCAGCGGATCTGGCGTTGAAGTCACCGGCCCGCTTCAGCTTGTGTTGCTGCAGAGCCTCTTTCGCGTTGCGCTGCACGGTTTCGGCCAGGGCGCGCTTGTCCCCCCGGCGGGGCACCCTCAAGGTGACGCGCGAGCCGCGCAGGCCGGACAGCCAGCTGGCCAACTCGTCGGCGTTCGACGGTAGGCAGGGCACCAGCACCTCGCGGGGAACCGGGTTGGTGGATTCGTCGGCGGCGCCGTCCAGCTCGGCCTGTTCGCCGTAAAACTGGGTGAGAAATTGTTCGACCAACCGCTCCTCGCCGGATTCGCCGGGGTCCCCGGACTTTTCGACGATCCAGCCGCGCTGACCGCGCACCCGCCCGCCGCGGACGTGGAACACCTGCACGGCCGCTTCGAGCTCGTCGTCGGCGAAGGCGACCACGTCGGCGTCGGTGCCGTCGCCGAGCACCACCGCCTGCTTCTCCATCGCCCGCTTCAGCGCGGACAGATCGTCGCGAAGCCGCGCGGCCCGTTCGAAATCGAGTTGTTCGGCCGCGGCGTTCATCTGCTGTTCGAGCTCGCGCGCAAAACGGTCGGTTTTGCCGGACAGGAAATCGCAGAAGTCCACGACGATTTGACGATGCTGTTCGGCGCTGACCCTGCCGACGCACGGCGCCGAGCATTTGTCGATGTAGCCGAGCAGGCACGGACGGTCGATCTGCTTGTGCCGCTTGAATACTCCGGCCGAGCAGGTTCGCGCCGGGAACACCCGGGTGAGCAGATCCAGCGTTTCCCGGATCGCCCACGCGTGGGAGTACGGCCCGAAATAGCGCACGCCCTTGCGCCGCGGGCCGCGATAAACCATCAGCCGGGGAAACTCCTCGTTGAGGGTGACGGCCAGGACCGGATAGGACTTGTCGTCGCGGTAGCGAACGTTGAACCGCGGATCGAATTCCTTGATCCAGTTGTATTCCAGCTGCAGCGCCTCGACTTCGGTGTTGACCACCGTCCACTCGACCTTGGCCGCGGTGGTCACCATCTGCCGGGTGCGCGGGTGTAGGCCGGCGACGTCGGCGAAGTATGACGTCAGCCGGCTACGCAGGCTCTTGGCCTTGCCGACGTAGATGACTCGTCCGTGCGGGTCCCGGAATCGGTAGACGCCGGGCTCGACCGGGATGGACCCGGGCGCGGGGCGATACGTCGCGGGATCTGGCACGTATCCAGGCTAGTAGCCGCTAGAAGGGTGGCGGCTCGTCGGGATCGGCGGGTGGGGCTGGGCCGGTGGGCGCCGCTTGGGTCGCCAGCCGCGCCGCCCGGTTGTGGCGGCGCTCGGTGTTGATGCGGTGGGCCCGGTTTTGCGCGCGGGTGGTGCGGCGCCTCGGCATCATGGCGCTGCGCTCACCGCAGCGGTCCGCGGCCGGCACCGCACTGGGTGCGTCGCCCGTGGGTGTGCACAGGCTGGGGAACAGCAGGGCGCTGGCGGGGGTGGTGACGTAGCTGTGCCCGTCGGGCAGCGTCCAGATCACGGTGCCGTCGGGCAGTTGTTGGTCGCGCCAGCCCCAGAACGTTTTGAGCAAATGATGAAGCCGGCACAGACATTTCAGGTTCGACGGATGCGTGGCCCCGCCCTCGGCGTAGGGCACGGTGTGGTCGATATCGCAGTGAGTGGCCGGGCGATCACAACCCGGGGCCCGACACGTCAGATCCCGGCACCGGATGAACTCGGCCAGCTTGGCCGACGGCGTGTACTGCGGCTCGGCGCCCGCCGGAGCAATTAGCGGCCGCAGCTTGGCGGAGGTGGCCAGCTCTGTGATCAGCTCGGCGGGGATCAATCCCTCGGCCCCGAGCAGCACACCGGGCGCCGACCCTCGGCCCTCGACGGTGGCCTGCTCGGCGATCACGTGGATCACCACACCGCTCTCCGGTTCCGCGGGGTGGCAGTCGGGGCTCCCGCAGGTGCACACCAGCGTCTCAGCACCGGCGGCCAGCGCTCCAAGCGCATCGGCGCGCCGCTGCGCCTTGGTGCGCGGATCACCCTCACAGACCGTGCCCGCCAACTCATCCAGGCGGCGATCCAGCGCCTGGCCCGTGGTGGCGAACACGCTGGCTTCCACCCAGGCCATGCCCGACTCGTTGGCCCGCACGTCGACATGACGATCCTCGGCGGCCTTGACCGCCCGGCGCTGCGCATCGCGATCCATCTGGACCACCACCTGATCCACCGCGGCGGCCAAACCCCCGCGGGTCAGCGACGGCCGGCGCGCCAGCACCGCGGCGTCGGTGATCAAATCGGTGCGAAACACGATCGCCTGAAACGCCCGATAGTCGATCTCCCCGGCCGCGAACAGCTCGCCCACCCGCGGCAGCCGCTCGCGCAGCGCCATCGCATAGCGCAGGTAGCTGTGACCCATCGCCACACTGCACCCCAGCGCTGCGGCCACCTGCGCGGCCACCGCCTCCCAGGTATCGGTGGCCCAGTCGGCGTGCTCCCCCGTCGCGCGGCAGCGCAACACCAACAACTCACCGACGGCAACCAACCGCTCCGCGGCCGCCCGCGCCTCGGCGCGCCCCGCCTCGCGGACCCGATCGAGCAGCACCGCCGACTCCGGCGTCGGCCGCGAAGCTTCGAGGTATTCGAACATGTGTTCGAGCATAGCAGCACCCGACGACAAGAAGCCCCCACGTTCGCCGCCCGGGGTACACAGACCGACAATCCACAGATCAAGCAGGCATCGAGATCGTCCGCAGGGCACGCCCGGCTGTCGGCTATCGGGTGTAGTAGCAGCCTCCGACGACAACCTCAGGTGGTTCGCCGGTCGATCTGCGCACGACGTTTCGACGCCCAGTCCGTCATGGGGAATCCCGGCTTGACGTCGCAGGCCGACAGCATCAAAACGACCCGCGACAACGCCGCCAGTCCGTAGTCACAAGTCCAGTCCGGACGGGTCATGGTCCACACCAAGACGCCATCGTCGGTAGTGCCGAAGAAGCTGAGTCGCATCGGCCGAAACGCCCCGCTAGGGGACACACCGATGGCCTCGCCGTGGCAATTCGACACGGCGGTAAAGCCTTTCGAGATCACGTCGCGGATCTTCAAGGTGCGGTCATAGGTGTCGACCGATTCGGCGTACAGCGCCTGGCCGCTGAATCGGTACGCCGATTCGGCGTGGTCCGACGATCCGCCGGGCCGCAACGGCGAACCCCTGAACAGAAGTGCCGCCGTGCATTCCGGCGGCCGAGCGCCGGTGAAGTAGTTGGTGCCCACGGCGATCGCGGCCGCCGGTCCGAGCGGAGTGGGGTCCCCGTCCGCCAGAAGGAACTCATGCGCGGATATCGCCCGGTGCGAATTCGCGGGGACCCCTGGCTCGCCGGGAGCCCGCACCGCTCTACCCGCCACCGAGGCTGCGCAACCGCTCGCCATCACCGCGGCGATGACGAGCGCGGCAGCCGCCCGCACGTGACGTGCCATCGGGCGATGGTACAGCGCTCAGCGAGCGGCCGGGCGATATCGCGCCAGCAGCGACCGCACGGTGTCCATGGCCTCCACCGCGCGGTCCTTGTCGACGGCCTGGATCGCCATCACCGGAATGTACTCGTCGTCCGGCAAATCCACTCGCGCCCAGCGGTGACCGGCGGGAAACGACACACCGACCACATCGGACCACGGAATCAGCCTGTAGCCGAACAGGTTTCGTACCGAAATCCCGGGCGGGCCCACCCGCAGTCGCGGTCGTGCGAACAACAGGACCCCGCCCGCGATGATGAGGCCCAGCACGGCGATCGCTACCTGGTCGGAGGTCTGGAAGATCACGCCGCTGGACTTCATTTTGAGCGCCAAGCCGACCGCGATATGCACGGCCGCGATCAGAAACGCTGCGATGTAAGCGAATAGCGGTGTCCGGTGGGGGCGCAGCTCGACATCCCAGGCGTCGCTGTTCGGCGGAGTCACGACCCAGCGCGCAGGTCGCGCAGGGTGAGCGCGGCGGCCAGGGCCGCGCCGGTCGCCTGGGCCCCCTTGTCCTCGGCCGATTCCGGAAGGCCGGCCCGGTCCCGCGCCTGTTCCTCGTTGTTGGTGGTGAGCACCCCGTTGCCGACCGGCGTCGAAGCGTCCAGCGAGACCCGGGTCAGGCCCTGGGTCACCGCATCGCACACATAGTCGAAATGCGGTGTCTGGCCCCGGATCACGACACCGAGCGCGACGACCGCGTCATGGCTACGCGCGAGTTCCTGGGCAACGACGGGAATCTCGATCGCGCCGAGCACGCGGACCACCGTCGGGTTGCCGACGCCCGAATCTGCTGCCACTTTGAGCGCGCCGGCCAATAACGCGTCACAGATTTCCCGGTGCCAGGTGCTCGCGACGATACCCAGGCGCACGCCTGCCGCGTCGAGCGCCGGAATCTCCGGCACACCGGCGCCACCGCTCACAAAGCACCGCCGAATTCACCTGGCAAATGGACGGATTCGTGGAAGTCGTCCAGCCCCGCCAGGTCGTGGCCCATCTTGTCGCGCTTGGTCAGCAGGTAGCGGATGTTCTCCGCGTTGGCCCGCACCGGAAGCGGCACCCGCTCGATGATGTGCAAGCCGTAGCCGTCCAGGCCGACCCGCTTGGCCGGGTTGTTGGTCAGCAACCGCATCGAGCGGACTCCCAGGTCGACCAGAATCTGCGCGCCGATGCCGTAATCTCTTGCGTCGGCCGGTAATCCAAGCTTCAGGTTGGCGTCGACCGTGTCTTCCCCGGCGTCCTGCAGCTGGTAGGCCTGCAGTTTGTGCATCAGGCCGATCCCGCGGCCCTCGTGGCCGCGCATGTAGAGCACGACGCCGCGGCCCTCGCGCGCGACCATCGCCATGGCCGCGTCGAGCTGCGGCCCGCAGTCGCAGCGGCGTGACCCGAAAACGTCGCCGGTCAGGCATTCGGAGTGCACCCGCACCAACACGTCGTCGCCCTCGCCGCTCGGCCCGGCGATATCGCCGCGCACCAGCGCCACGTGTTCGACGTCCTCGTAAATGCTGGCGTAGCCGATCGCGCGAAACTCCCCGTGCCGGGTCGGGATTCGCGCTTCGGCGATCCGCTCGATGTGCTTCTCGTGCTTGCGCCGCCACTCGATCAAGTCGGCAATGGTGATCAACGCGAGGTCGTGCTCGTCGGCGAAGACCCGCAATTCGTCGGTCTGGGCCATCGCGCCTTCGTCCTTCTGGCTGACGATCTCGCAAATGGCGCCCGCAGGTTGCAGGCCCGCCATCCGGGCCAGATCGACCGCGGCCTCGGTATGTCCGGGACGGCGCAGCACACCACCGTCCTTGGCGCGCAACGGAACCACGTGACCGGGGCGGGTGAAATCTTCGGCCAGGCTGGTGGGATCGGCCAATAGCCGCATCGTGGTGGCCCGGTCGGACGCCGAAATACCGGTGCCCACACCCTTTCTTGCGTCGACAGTGACGGTGTAGGCGGTGCCGTGCTTGTCCTGGTTCACCGCGTACATCGGCAGCAGGCCGAGCCGATCGCAGATCGCGCCATCCAGCGGCACACACAGATAGCCCGAGGTATAGCGGACCATGAAGGCCACCATCTCCGGTGTCGCCTTTTCGGCGGCGAAGATCAGATCGCCCTCGTTCTCGCGCTCCTCGTCGTCGATGACGATGACGGCCTTGCCTGCCGCGATGTCGGCAACCGCCCTCTCGACGGAGTCCAACCTCGTCATCTTGGCTACCTTGCTGTCATAAGGGCCCGCATGAGGAGCCCGGCGTTGCATTCAGTATGAACCACCGCCGCCCCACAGTTATTGCCACGGCTTTTCGGCGGGACGGGGGGACTCGCCCGGTGACGCCGAGCAACTCCTTCCGGTGACGCATCCGTCAAAAACGGTGTGCCGGCCAGGCTCGTCGGCGTGCCGCTTGACCAGGTAAGACATCATCACGGGACACCCACCGCGGGGCGCGCAACGTAAGTCCGGCGTAAGTCGCAGTTAAGTGCCAGATGTGAGATCGAGCCGAGATACCGGAGTCGGTTTCGGGCCCCTTCCGGTCGGGAATTGCAGTGTCATGACTATCAACACGCAAACCAAATCGTGGCGTCGCTTGTGTACTGGCGCCCTCGCAGCCGGTGGCGTGGCGTTGTCCACTCTCGGAGTGACCTCGGGCGTTGCCCAGGCGGTGCCTCCGTCCGCTCCTATGAATCACCATCACTGGTGCCCTGGCGACCAGTGGAACCCGGGCTGGGGCCCGTATCAGAACTGGAATAACTGCCGCGACTGGGACGACAACTACGGTCCGGCCGGTTACGGTGCTCCTCCGCCGTGGGCGCGGCCGATGCCGCCGCCCCCGCCGTGGGCGCCCTGGGCCCAGGTCGTGTGGAATCCCGATGTGGACGACTGGGGATTCTGGAACGGGCCCGCCTTCGTCCGGCTCTAAACCAGCGACAAACAACCGAGAAAGCCTTGACCGCAGCCGCACCCACGCGCTGCGGTCAAGTGCTTTGGTGAACTCACGGCAAACCAGCAGTTAATTTCCAGGGCAGGGGTGGAAGCCGATCTTAGCCGCACACGTGTGGCATAGATCACTATTCACGACCCGTCGGGGGTCCTAGCAGAAACGGAAACCCCTGCCATGTTTACCGGCATCACGACACACGCCGGCCCCCTGGTTATCACGATCGTTGCGCTGACCGGCGCCGCGATTTCGCGCGGCGGCGCGGCAGCGGCCGCACCAAACCAGGACGACCAGTTCCTCGCATTGCTCAATCAAGAAGGCGTCCCGGCCATTTCCGGCATACCGGAGCTCATCAAAACCGCCCATGAGGTTTGCGGCCAACTAGACAGCGGCATTCCGGTCAATACCGTGGTGGACGAGCTGGTGGACTTCGCCAACACCGCCACCCCCGGCGCCGACCCCGGCCGACTCCGTCGCACCGAGACCCGATTCCTCATTGCGTCGGCCGGCGCCTACTGCCCGAACCATCAGGTTGGCTTCACCAACCGGAATGGGTCACGACACCGGGTGAAGTTGGCCGCCTTCGTCGAAGGCGCTAATCCGACAATTCCGCCACGCCCACACGCACCTGACGCCGAGATGCTGAAGCCGCCACCGGCGGCGGCACCCGCCGCGCCGAGGCAGACACTTCCGAAGGCTGGTCCGCCGCCGGGCGCCAGTGGCGGAGGGGGCGACCACGGTGGTGGCGGTACCGGCGGCGGTGGAGCGCCACCTGCGGCCGGACCGGGCATCATCGCGCTCGCGCCGTAATGCTCAGCCTGGGCGGCTCATCAACCGCTCGACGTATTTGGCGATGACGTCGACTTCGAGGTTCACCCGCGCGCCGACCGGGGCGCGACCGAGCGTGGTCACCTCACGGGTCGTCGGGATCAGCGAGACCTCGAACCAGTCCCGCGGCGCGGCGCCGCGCCCGGACACCGTCAGCGAAATGCCGTCGACGGTGATCGACCCCTTTTCGACGACGTAGCGAGCCACCGCCTCGGGGACCTCGATCCGGACCACCTCCCAATTCTCCGACGGCGATCGGGAGACCACCTGACCGGTACCGTCGACGTGGCCCTGGACGATGTGACCGCCGAGCCGGCTGTTCACCGCCGCGGCGCGCTCCAGGTTCACAGGGCTGCCCACCTCGAGTGCGCCCAGATTGGACCGGTTCAGCGTCTCGGCCATCACGTCGGCGGTGAATTGCCCGTCGCCCAGCAACTCGGCGACCGTCAGGCACACGCCGTTGACGGCGATGGAATCACCGTGGCCGGCATCGGCGGTGACGAGGGGTCCGCGAATGGTCAGGCGCGCCGCATCGGCGAGGACGTCTCGGCTGGTCACCTCTCCGAGTTCCTCGACAATTCCGGTGAACATTGCACCAGGCTAATTGGCCACGGGCCCTGGCGTTCTCGAACCCGGTCCGCGGCACCCTCTACGATGCAGAGTATGCAGACCCGCCACCGTGTATTGGCCGTCCTCGCTTCCCTAAGCCTCACCACCGCCCTGATTGCCGGTTGTTCGTCGGGCTCGAAACCCAGCGGCGCGCCGCTGCCCGATGCCTCGACACTGGTCAAGCAATCCTCCGACACCACCAAGAACGTCAAGAGCGTGCACCTGGTGCTGTCGGTCCAGGGCAAGGTCCAGGGGCTGCCCATCAAGGTGCTCAACGGTGACCTCACCACCACCCCCGGCACCGCCGCGTCTGGCAATGTCCAGCTGACGTTGGCGGGCTCCGACATCGACGCGAACTTCGTCGTCTACGACTCGGTGCTGTATGCCACGCTGACGCCGAACAAGTGGAGCGATTTCGGCAAGGCCTCCGACATCTACGACGTCTCCGCAATCCTGAGTCCCGACAACGGCCTGGCCAACGTCCTGGCGAACTTCCGCGACGCCAAGGCCGAGGGCCGCGAAACGATCAACGGCCAGAACACCATTCGCATCAGCGGCAACGTCCCGGCCGACGCGGTGAACAAGATTGCGCCGCCGTTCAATGCGACGCAGGCGCTGCCGAGCACCGTGTGGATCCAGGAGAGCGGCGACCACCAGCTGGTCCAGGTCAACCTGCAGAAGAGCCAGGGCAATTCCGTCCAGATGACGCTGTCCAACTGGAACCAGCCGGTCACCGTCACGAAGCCCCCGGTCAGCTGATGGGCATGCGGGCGGGACGCGGCGTCGCGATCAGCGCGGGCAGCCTGGCGGTACTGCTGGGCGCCCTGGACACCTATGTCGTCGTCACGATCATGCGCGACATAATGCGGGACGTTCATATCCCGATCAATCAGCTGCAGCGCATCACCTGGATCGTCACGCTGTACCTGCTGGGCTACATCGCCGCCATGCCGCTGCTGGGCCGGGCCTCCGACCGGTTCGGTCGCAAACTGCTGCTGCAGACCAGCCTGGCGCTGTTCATTGTCGGCTCGGTGGTGACCGCGCTGGCCGGGCATTTCGGCGATTTCCACATGCTGGTAGCCGGCCGCACCATTCAGGGCATCGCAAGCGGTGCCTTACTGCCGGTCACCCTTGCGCTGGGCGCCGACCTGTGGGCCCAACGCAACCGCGCCGGCGTGCTCGGCGGCATCGGCGCGGCGCAGGAACTCGGCAGCGTGCTGGGTCCGCTGTACGGCATTTTCATCGTCTGGTTGTCCCACGACTGGCGCTACGTGTTCTGGATCAACGTCCCGCTGACCTTGATCGCCATGGCGATGATCCAGTTCAGCCTGCCGTCGCACGACCGCGCCGACGAGCCCGAGAAGATCGACCTGGTGGGTGGTCTGCTGCTGGCCGTTGCCTTGGGCCTGGCGGTCATCGGGCTGTACAACCCGCAACCCGACGGCAAGCAGCTGCTGCCGAGCTACGGGTTGCCCCTGGTGATCGGGGCGATCGCCGTCGGGGTGGTCTTCGTCATCTGGGAGCGCTTCTCGCGCACCCGCCTGATCGAACCGGCGGGCGTGCATTTCCGCCCGTTCCTGGCCGCGCTGGGCGCGTCGGTGACGGCGGGTGCGGCACTGATGGTGACCCTCGTCGACGTCGAGCTGTTCGGCCAGGGCGTGCTGCAGATGGACCAGAACCAGGCGGCCGGACTGCTGCTGTGGTTCCTCATCGCGCTGCCGATCGGGGCGGTGCTGGGCGGCTGGATCGCCACCCGGATCGGCGATCGGGCGATGACCTTCATCGGCCTGCTGATCGCCGCCTACGGGTATTGGCTGATCCATTACTGGCGCGAGGATCTCCTGGAACAGCGCCACAACATCTTCGGCCTGATCACGTTGCCCGCGATGCACGCCGACCTGCTGGTGGCCGGCTTCGGACTCGGCCTGGTGATCGGGCCGCTGACGTCGGCCGCCCTGCGCGTCGTCCCGCCCGCCCAACACGGCATCGCCTCGGCCGCGGTGGTGGTGGCCCGGATGACCGGCATGCTGATCGGGATGGCCGCGCTGAGCGCCTTCGGCTTCTACTCGTTCAACCGGAAGCTGGCCCACCTGACGGCCGAGATCCCGCCCAACGCCACCCTGATGGAACGCGTGGCCGCCCAGGCAACCCTGTTCCTGAAAGCATTCGCCGAGATGTTCGGCGACATCTTCCTGATCACCGTGGGCATCTGTGTCGCGGGCGCGCTGCTGGGCCTGCTGGTCGGCGGCCGCAAGGAACACGCCGACGAAACGGAAGTCCCCGAACAAGAGGCCGTCGCGCTGGGCGAGCGCTAGCCGCTGTGCGGCACCAGGCTGATCACTAGGTCCGGACCGGCCCGGTCGACGCCGTCGAACTGCCAGCGCAGCGCCTTGGAAATGCTGGACACCCCCACGTCGTCGACGGCGGTGATGGGGCCACCCACCAGGATCGGCGCGACGTACGCCAGGATGCGGTTGATCGCACCGGCCCGCAGGAACGCACCGGCCAGCGTCGGCCCGCCCTCCAGCAGGACATCGGTGCGGTCGGAAAGCGCCTTGAGCACCTCGGCGGGATCGTGGGTGCGAATCACCATGGTGCGCGAATCGTCGTTGAGAACCTTTGCCTCGGAAGGTATTTCGCGCATCCCGACCACGACGCGCAGCGGTTGCTTGTCCGCCAGCGAGCCGTCGGGCAGCCGGGCCGTCAGTGCCGGATCGTCGGCCAGCACGGTGCCGGTGCCGACGACGATCGCGTCGGCCATGCCGCGGCGCCGATGCAGATCCAACCGCGAGGCCTCACTGGAGATCCACTTGCTCGAACCGTCCGATGCGGCGCTGCGCCCGTCGATGCTGCTGGCGTACTTCCACGTCAGGTGCGGCAGCCCGGTGCGTTGCCGGTGCAGCCACTCACGCAGCGGCCCGCCCGCCACCTGATCCGCCAGCACTCCGGAGCGCACCTCGACGCCCCCCGCCGACAACCGGTCCGCCCCGCCGCCCGCGATCGCGTTCGGATCCGCGACGGCGTAGACCACCGTCGCCACCTTGGCGTCGATCAAGGCGTTCACGCACGGCGGCGTCTTGCCGTAGTGGTTGCACGGCTCCAGGGTCACCACCGCTACGCCGCCGGCCGCCAAGCTGCCGGCCCGGCGCAGGGCCACCACTTCGGCGTGATCGCCGCCAGCCGGCGCGGTGCCGCCGACGCCGACGACCCGGCCCTCGGGATCGAGGATGACGGCCCCGACCGGCGGATTCGGATAGGTGGCGCCCTTGACCTGATAGGACTGCTCGATGGCGAGGCGCATGGCCGACTCGATGCTGTCGACCCGCTCGAGGGTCATAAGCCCAGGTGCGGTGAGGCGGCACCGGCCTGACGCCGCAACGCCCGGACCGCGGCCTCTGGATCCTGGGCGCCGTACACCGCCGAACCGGCGACGAAGCAGTCGACGCCGGCCTCGGCGGCCTGCTCGATGGTCTCCTCGTTGATGCCGCCGTCGATCTCGACCAGGATCGTCAGCTCACCCGCGTCGACCATCTTGCGCACCGTCCGGACCTTGCTGAGCACCTCCGGGATGAAGCTCTGGCCGCCGAAGCCGGGCTCCACCGACATCACGAGGAAGGTGTCGAAGTGGGGCAGGATTTCGAGGTAGGGATCCAGCGGAGTCTTCGGCTTGATGCTGAGCCCGGCTTTGGCGCCGGCGGCGCGGATATCGCGGGCGACCCCGACGGGATTGTCGGTGGCCTCGGCGTGGAAGGTGACGTTGTACGCGCCCGCTTCCGCGTACGGGGGCGCCCACCGGTCCGGATTGTCGATCATCAGATGGCAATCCATCGGGATGTCCGTGTGGGTCAGCAGGCTCTCGACCACCGGCAGCCCGATCGTCAGGTTCGGCACGAAGTGGCCGTCCATCACGTCGACGTGCAGCCAGTCGGCACCCTCCACCGCGGCCGCCTCGTCGGCGAGCCGGGCGAAGTCGGCGGCCAGGATGGACGGTGCGATCAGGGGGCCCGGCACCGGTCCCGTGCTGCGTGACATGAGCGCAAGACTACTGAGCGGCGTCGCGAAGCTCACGCAAGGCGGCGCAGCGCGGCGGCGAACATCGCGTCGGTGCCGTGCCGGTGCGGCCAAAGCTGTGCGTAGGGGCCCTCTCCCAGCTGCGCGGGTTCGAACAGCGGCCGGGCTTCCAGCGCGCACACCGGCTGACGGCGCAGCGCGTCGGCGACCACGCCGACGGTTTCGGCCAGGTGCGGTGAACAGGTCGCATACAGCACCACGCCGCCGGGCCGGGTCAGCGCGATCGCGGCGGCCAGCAGCTCGCGCTGCAGCTTGGTCAGCGGCGGCACGTCGGCGGGCTGACGCCGCCAGCGCGCCTCCGGCCGCCGGCGCAACGCCCCCAGCCCGGTACACGGCACGTCGACGAGGACGCGGTCGAATCCGGGTTCGAGGCCGGTGTCCCGCCCGTCGACCCGCAGCACGTCAACGCCGAGCCCGCGGGTGTTCTGCTCGACCAGCTCCGCGCGGCGCGGTGCCGGCTCGACCGCCGTGACCCGGGCCCCGGACTGCGCGCCCAGGCCCGCCAGCAGCGCGGTCTTGCCGCCCGGCCCGGCGCACAGGTCCAGCCACCGCCCCGCGTCGTCGTCGACCAGGGCCAGCGTCAGCGCGCGGGCCACCAACTGGCTGCCCTCGTCCTGAACCAGCGCGTCGCCGTCGCGCACCGGCGCCAGGCGCCCGGGGTCGCCGCCGGGAAGGTAGACCGCGTACGGCGAATAGCGACCGACGCTGCCGCCCACCGCGTCGGCCAGTTCGGCGGCGGTGAGCACCCCGGGGCGCGCCGCCAAATGCACCTGGGGCCGTTCGTCGTCGCTGGCCAACAACGCGTCGAGTTCCGTCGCCGCCGCACCCAGCGCGTCGGCGAAGGCCTGGGCTATCCAGCGCGGGTGTGCGCGCACGAACGCGGCATGTCCGATCGGATCTCGCGAGGGATCCGGGGCCAACTCTTCGACCCAGGACTTCTCATCCCGACCCGCGATGGTTCGCAGCACGCCGTTGACGAAACCCGCTCGCGCCGAGTCGAATTCGATGCCCGCCTGTTCGACCGTGGTGGATACCGCGGCGTGGGCGTCGACCCGGGTGCGCAGCAATTGATAGGTGCCGAGCCGCAGCAGGTCGAGCAGCACCGGGTTGATCGCGTCCGGCGACCTTCCGGCCGCCGCACCGATGATCGCGTCGAGCAGGCCCCGGGTGCGGCACGTCCCGTAGGTCAGTTCGGTGGCGAAAGCCGCGTCGCGGCCGCTGATTCCGCGTTCGCGCAGCCGCGCGGGCAGCGCCAGGTTCGCATACGCATCGCGCTCGCTGACGGCGCGCAGCACCTCGAACGCGGCGGCGCGGGCGGGGTCGAGCGGGCGGCGCCGCCGTCGCGGTTGTGGGCTCACGACGCCCGCGCGGCGGGATCGAGCCTGGCGCCGCGCGCCCAGTCCACGGCGTTCATCAGTTTCTTCCCGGGCGGCTGAATTTGGCCCAGCCGCACCGGGTCCGAGCCGGTGCCGATCCATACGCTCTTACGGTCGACGCGAATGTCGCCGGGCGGCAACGATTCTGGGGCCTCGCCGAGCTGCACCGGCCCCAGTTTGACCCGCAGGTCACCGATGAACGTCCAGGCGCCGGGGTTGGGTGTCACGGCGCGGATGCGGCGTTCGACGACGGGCGCCGGCAGGTCCCAGCGCACCCGGGCTCCCTCGACGGTGATCTTCGGCGCGACGCTGACCCCGTCGGCCGGCTGGGGCCGCGGCGTCAGCGTCTCGTCGGCGATGCCGTCCAATGTGGTCGACAGCAGCGCCGCGCCGGAAAGGGCAAGTCGCTCAAGCAGATCGCCCGCGGTGTCGGTCGGCCGGATCGTCTCGGTGACGACGCCGTAGACCGGTCCGGAGTCCAGGCTCGGCTCGATCTGAAACGTCGTCGCCCCGGTGATCGTGTCCCCCGCCGCGATCGCGGCCTGCACCGGCGCCGCGCCGCGCCAGGCGGGCAGCAGCGAGAAGTGCAGGTTGATCCAGCCGCGCGGGGGCACCGCGAGCAGGGCGTCGCGCAGCAGTGCGCCGTAGGCCACCACCGCGCAGCACTCGGGCCCGAGCTCCGTGAGCTCCGCGACGAATTCCGGCGAGTTGGGCCGCGCCGGCCGCAGCAACGGGATGCCTCGATCGAGCGCCTCGCGGGCCACCGGTGACGGCTGCGGCGTGCCCCGCCGGCCGGAGGCGGCGTCGGGCCGGGTCAGCACGGCGACCACCTCGTGGCGGGGTGAGTCGATCAGGCCGCGCAGCGCGGGTAGCGCGGGCTCTGGGGTACCGGCAAAGACGAGACGCACGCGCACAAGTCTAGGAATGACGGGATCTCCGCAGGACATGCCCAGGTTTCACACAGTTGCATATGTATATTGTTTCTTTAAGTTACTATTTCTAGCGGTTCTTATCTTAGGAGGTCCGATGACCCTCGACACGACGACCGACGACCTGGCGTCAACACATCGCACCATGTGGGCGCTGGGCGACTATGCCCTGATGGCCGAGGAAGTGATGGCCCCACTCGGTCCAATCCTGGTGGCCGCCACCGGCATTGGGCCCGGTGACCGAGTGCTGGACGTCGCCGCCGGGTCGGGCAATATCTCGCTGCCGGCCGCCCGGGCGGGGGCCACCGTGGTGTCCACCGACCTGACGCCGGAGCTGCTGGCGCGGTCCAGGGCGCGGGCCGCGGCCGAGGGATTGACGCTCGACTACCGGGAGGCCAACGCGCACGCGCTGCCGTTCGGCGACGGCGAATTCGACACCGTGCTCTCGGCGATCGGCGTGATGTTCGCCCCGGACCACCGGCGCGCGGCCGGCGAGCTGGTCCGAGTGTGCCGGCCGGGCGGGACGATCGGCCTGATCAGCTGGACCGCGGAAGGATTCTTCGGCCGGATGCTGGCCACCATCAGGCCCTATCGCCCGAGCCTCTCGCCGGCCGTACCCCCGGCGGCGTTGTGGGGACGCGAGGACTACATCGCCGGGCTGCTGGGAGATCGAATCGGCGGCGTCGAAACCAGGCGCGGCATGTTGGCGGTGCACCGGTTCGACACCGCCTCGGCCGTCCACGACTACTTCAAGAATCACTACGGCCCGACGATCGAGGCCTACGCGAACATCGCCCACAATCGCGTGCTGACCGCCGAGCTCGACGCCCAACTCATCGAACTGGCAGAGCAATACCTCGCCGACGGCGCCATGGGGTGGGAGTACCTGCTGCTGGTCGCGGACAAGCGCTGAGGCCCGGCGCCTACACGATGTCGACGTCGAGGTGCACGTCGGGTTCGCCGCCGGCGGCGGTGAACGCGGTCAGGGCCCGCACCAGCCCGTGCCGCTCCGGCGGCGGCATTTTCTCCACAATGGCCGCGATTTCGGAACGGCGGTACGCGGTGACCCGCCGAACGACCTCGCGCCCGCGCGGGGTCAGCGCGGCGAGCAATTCGCGCCGCGACGTCGGGTGCGGCAGCCGATCGATCAGCCCGGCGGAGACGAGCCTGTCGACCATCCGCCCGGTGGCCGACGGCTGCACCCCCAGCAGGCCCGCCAGCGTGGCCAGGTTGACCGGGCCCCGATTGGAAAGGATGACCAGCGTCCGGAACTGCGGAATGGTGATGGACTCGTCGACCTGTCCGATGGAGCGGGCCGATACGGCCACCAGTAGCCGGGACGCGGTCAGCAACGCATCGGTGATCACATCCAGCGACTCGTCAGCCGCCGTCGCGTCCGGTGCCATCGTGCCCCCTCTCCCGGTAGCAGCGTCCAATATCGTAAGCACGGATTATTTCCTACGCACACTATCGCCATCGGGCGCGTCGATCCGTTGTCGGGTTCGGCTTCGGGTATTCGCCACTACCCGATGTGCAGCGGGTCCATCTGCACCCGGAGCGGCTGGTGGCTTTGCCGCGCGCTGAGCACGCCGACGGCGCGCCGCAGGCCGGCCGCCAGCGCCAGGCCCTGCTCACGGGGGACCCGGACCAGCATCCGGGTCACCGCCGCGCCCGCGGGGCTACCGGCCGGACGGCGCACCCCCGACGGCAGGTCGACCGGTCCGAGCAGCTCGGCCCCGTCGGGCAACCGGGCCTCGTCCAGCAACGCCGCGATGGCGCCCGCCGTCCCGTCGACGGCGGCCATGTGCACGCTCGGCGGCAGGCCGACTTCGGTTCGCGCGGTCAGCTCGGACTCCGCGTGACCCACCGGATCCCAGCGGATCAGCGATTGCACTGTGGGAATTGACGATTCGGCGACCACCGTGACCACTCCCCCCTCGCCGCGGGGACGCACCAGCGCGGTGGCACTCATCCAGCGCCACAGGGCGTCCTCGGCCGCCCGTAGATCTTGCCGGCCCAGTAGCGCCCAGGTATCCAGCAGCAGCGCCGCGCCGTACCCGCCCGGCGCGCGGGGCTCGGCACCCGGGGTGGCGACAACCAGGGCGGGTCGGTCGGCGACGTCGGTCACGACGGCGTCGCCCGCCGAGGTGACGACCGCCGTGCCGGGGAACGCGCGGCCGAGCTCCTCGGCGGTGCGCCGAGCCCCCACGACGACCGCGCGCACCGCGTCGGACCCGCACCGCGCGCAT
>NZ_MBEM01000221.1:0-1583 GCF_001954045.1 Mycobacterium sp. SP-6446
GTGCTGGCCTCGCTGACGTCGGACGCGCCGACGTCGGTTCGGCAGAACGACCCGCGGGTCAGCGTTGCGACCCCGGCCACGGCAACACCGGCCGCCGTCAGCGCGCTGCCCGCCAGCAGCATGGGCCGGCGTCGCTGCCGCGACGCGTGGTCCGCGATGTCGTCCAGGGCGCTGTAGGCGAGCGCATCGGCACTCAACGCCGCGTTGCCGCTGACGTCGAGGTAGGTCGGGGCGAGGGCGCCGGGATTCAGCTCTCCGGTGCCCGGATCCAGCGCGTAAGCCAGGGCGGACGTCGACGACGCGAACAACGGGGCATTCGCCGATGCCAGCGCCGCGCCGCGGGCCAGCGCCATGTCCGGCTCTTCGGGCGCGATCACGTCCAGCACGGTCGCCGCGTCGAGCACGGTCTTTATTCCGACGATGTCGACCCCGCAGCCGACGATGAAAACGCCGTCGGCCCGCGGGCCCGTTGCGTCCAGGTCGGCGACCATCGCCGCCAGCTCGGCCGCGACGGCGTGCCGGCGTGCGGGCTTCCCGGCTCCGACCACGGCCCGCCGATGCAGCTCGACGATCGAGCCGTCGGCGATCTCGACGACGGCCAGCGTCGCGCTGTCGTATTCGACGAACAGCATCGCGATGCGCTCGTAGTCCATCGCGGAACCCACCGTCTGCGCCAACGCGGCCGCGGCGAGCAGCGGGGAGACCAGCATGACGCCGCCGACGTCGCAGCGCGCAAGCGCATCGCGCAGCCCCGCGACCTCGGTGGGGTCCGTCCAGGTCACGCCCGTCGATGCCAGCCGATAGCCGCCCTCGACGGCGCCTTCGCGCGTGCCCACGATGGCGCCGATCACCTGATCGGCCACACCGAAAGTCGAGTCGCCGCCTCCAGCCACGTCGAACGCGTCCTCTTCGACGGTCACGCCGTCGCCGGCCTGCCCCTCGATGAGGATCATGCGGACCGTCGTGGGAGCCATCGACACCCCGAGCACGATCTCCAAATTGAGCCTCCCAGTCCTCCGCTGGCCTCTCGAAGACGCATCCGCAAGACGGCATCTTCAACAGGGCATTGAAAAGACAGCCCCTGGCCCGAATCGGGGCTTCTTCAACGCTACGCGCGTGCTGCCGGGCGCGCCGCTGGAGTGACTCGGCTCAAAGATCCTTGCTAATAGCCGGGGCTCAGGTACGGGTTCTGGGCGCCGCCGCCACCCGAATAGTCCGGGTACTGCTGCGGGTACTGGGGATATTGCGGGGCCTGCGGGGTCTGCGGCGCCTGATTCGCCGGAACCGGCACCGGAATGGGCACCGGTAGCAGCGGAACGTGGATCCACTCCGTCGTCATCGGCACCGTCGTGGTCGTGGTGGTGGTCGTCGTCGGCGGAGGCGTCGTCGTCGTCGTAGTCGGCGATGGAGGCGTCGTCGTGATGGCCGTGGTGGTCGGCGGCTGGGTCGACGTCGGCGGCGGCGGCGGACGATGCGTGGTGACGACCGGAGGCTGCGTCGTTACGACCACCGGCGGCGGTGGCGGCGACGGCGACGGCGTGACCGTCGAAGAGGACGCGTTCGACGTGGCTGGAGGCGGCGAC
>NZ_MBEM01000222.1:0-2381 GCF_001954045.1 Mycobacterium sp. SP-6446
AGTCGCAGATCATCATCATCACGCACCAGAAGCCGACGATGGAGGTCGCCGACGCGCTGTACGGCGTGACGATGCAGGGCGACGGCATCACCGCGGTGATCTCCCAGCGCATGCGCGGCCAGCAGGTGGAGCAGCTGGTCTCCAGTTCCAACTAGGGCCGGTCCCACCGGCGCGCGGCCGCTTGGAAGAATGTCAGCGTGTCGCAAGGTCTTTGGATCGCCATCGCGGTCCTGGGCGCCATCGCCGCCCTGGTCGTCGTCGTCGCGTTGGTCCTGGGTCTGCGCCGTTACCGCCGCCGCCGGATCAGCCTGACGACGACGGCCGAACCGGGCGCGATAGACCGCTCGGGCGGCTACACCGCGTCGTCGGGCATCACCTTCAGCCAATCCGCTCCGACGCTCGACACCGGCGGGCTGCCCGCCGTCGGTGACGACGCCACGGTTCCCCGCGACGCGCCGCGGCGCACGATCTCCGACGTCCACCTCCCGGAGGTGGCGCCCGAACCCGCGGCGCCCGAACCCGAGCCGGTGGCAGCGGAGGCCCCGGAGGCGCCGGCCGCCGCCGAGATCGAGGCCATCGCGCCGCCGGAAGGCCGGCTGGAACGACTGCGCGGCCGGCTGGCCCGCTCGCAGAATGCCTTGGGCCGCAGCGTGCTCGGATTGATCGGCGGCGGCGACCTCGACGAGGACTCCTGGCAGGAGGTCGAGGACACGCTGTTGGTCGCCGACCTGGGCCCGGTGGTCGCCGATGCGGTGGTCTCGCAGCTGCGGAGCCGTCTGGCCAGCGGCAACGTGCGCACCGAGGCCGACGCGAAGGCCGTGCTGCGCGACGTCCTGATCACCGAACTGCAACCCGCGATGGACCGGTCGATCCGCGCCCTACCGCACGCCGACCACCCCTCGGTGCTGCTGATCGTCGGCGTCAACGGCACCGGAAAAACCACCACCGTCGGCAAGCTGGCCCGCGTGCTGGTGGCCGACGGGCGCCGCGTCGTGCTGGGCGCCGCCGACACGTTCCGGGCCGCGGCCGCCGATCAGCTGCAGACCTGGGCGGCCCGCGTGGGCGCCGAGGTGGTGCGCGGCCCCGAAGGCGCCGATCCGGCGTCGGTGGCCTTCGATGCGGTCGACAAGGGGATCGCCGCGGGCGCCGACGTCGTGGTCATCGATACCGCCGGCCGGTTGCACACCAAGGTCGGCCTGATGGACGAACTCGACAAGGTCAAGCGGGTGGTCACCCGGCGCGCAGCGGTCGACGAGGTACTGCTGGTGCTCGACGCCACCATCGGGCAGAACGGGCTGGCGCAGGCGCGGGTCTTCGCCGAGGTCGTGGAAATCACCGGCGCGGTACTGACCAAGCTGGACGGAACGGCCAAGGGCGGCATCGTTTTCCGTGTTCAGCAAGAGCTCGGCGTGCCGGTGAAGCTGGTCGGACTCGGCGAGGGACCCGACGACCTGGCGCCGTTCGAACCCGCCGCATTCGTGGACGCGCTGCTCGGCTGAGACCGCTTACACGGCACGCGGGACGTTAATACCGCCGAAACATGGCGGCCCCATTGCCGAAACAACAATTGCGCACAGTTCTCGCAGGCCACAGGCACCTGCCTGTCGGCCTACTCATGTCGACCGGAGGTGAAAGCGAGTGAGTTTCCCGCAATTGGGCCAACCAGATACCGGGGATACCGCCTGGATGTTGGCGAGTTCCGCGCTGGTGCTGTTGATGACGCCTGGTCTTGCCTTCTTCTACGGCGGCATGGTCCGCACCAGAAGCGTGCTCAACATGATCATGATGAGCATCAGCTCCATGGGTGTGGTGACGGTTCTGTGGGTGCTGTACGGCTACTCGATGTCGTTCGGTAACGACAAGGGGGGCGTCGTAGGCAGCCCGACCGACTACTGGGGTCTGGCGAAGCTGATCGGCGGAAATGCCGTGAAGGCCGACGCCACCAAGGGCGTCGCACAGGTCGACATCCCGCTCGCCGGCACCATGCCGGCCACCGTCTTCGTGGCCTTCCAGCTGATGTTCGCGATCATCACCGTCGCGCTGATCTCGGGCGCGGTGGCGGACCGGCTGAAGTTCACCGCGTGGTTGGTGTTCGCCGGGCTGTGGGCGACGCTGGTCTACTTCCCGGTCGCGCACTGGGTCTTCGCGGCCGACGGCTTCGCCTCCGAGCACGGCGGCTGGATCAACAACAAGTTGCACGCGATCGACTTCGCCGGTGGTACCGCGGTCCATATCAACTCCGGTGTGGCCGGCCTGATGCTGGCGATCGTCCTGGGCAAGCGCAAGGGCTGGCCGACCACTTTGTTCCGGCCGCACAACCTGCCGTTCGTGATGCTCGGCGCCGGGTTGCTGTGGTTCGGCTGGTTCGGGTTCAACGCCGG
>NZ_MBEM01000223.1:0-53616 GCF_001954045.1 Mycobacterium sp. SP-6446
TCGGCGCCTGGCCGGACAGGAACCGGGCGAGTTCCTCGGGCGGACGCACGGTCGCCGAGAGCCCGATGCGCTGGGCGGGCCGGCCCCCGGGGACGTCGCGTGACAGGTCGTCGAGGCGCTCGAGCGACAGGGCCAGGTGCGCGCCGCGCTTGCCGCCGGCGATGGCGTGGATCTCGTCGACGATCACGGTCCGCACGCCGGCCAGGGTTTCGCGCGCGGACGAGGTCAGCATCAAAAACAGCGACTCCGGCGTGGTGATCAGCACGTCGGGCGGGGAGTTGATGAGCTGACGACGGACGGCGGGCGGGGTGTCGCCGGAACGGACCCCGACGCTGATGTTCGGTGCGGGCTGGCCGTGGCGCTCGGCGATCCGGGTGAGGCCGGCCAGCGGGGTGCGCAGGTTGCGCTCGACGTCGACGGCCAGCGCCTTGAGCGGTGACACGTAGAGCACCCGGGTCCCGGACGGGCGCTCGGCGCCGCCGGCGAGGCTATCCAGGGCCCACAGGAAAGCCGCCAGCGTCTTACCGGACCCGGTGGGCGCGATCACAAGAGTGTTGTCGCCGTCGGCGATCGCGTCCCACGCGTCCGCCTGCGCGGTGGTCGGAGTGGCGAAGGTGCTGCCGAACCACTCACGCGTGATCGCGCTGAACCGGCCTAGCGGGTCGCGAGTGGTCATCTAGCCATGGTGCCAACAGGCACCGACAAAAACGATCGGCTAGCGCGGTTCGAGACGAGCGGTCGCCATCGCGTGGGACAGCTCGTCGGGGATCTCCGGCACCCGGGCGATCGCGTCGAACAACGCGTGCGCGCACGAATCGGCGAGGCGGTCGGCGTTGGTGCTGGGGTCGATGATGCGCTGCCGGCACGTCTCGAAGGTGAACGCGAGCCAGCCGTGGCAGATCACCCGCAGGTCCCGTTCGACGTCGGGTTCCAGCTTCGTCCCCAGCTTGTGGACGAGCTCGGCGATGCGGCTCATGATGTGTTCCATTTGCCGGTTCTTGGCGTCGTCCTCCACGCCCAGCAGAACCGGGTCCGACCGGCCCAGGCCGACGTATGCGGCCCACGCCGCCTCCGGGTTCTGCTCGTGATAGGCCATGTAGGCGAGCACACCGCTGCGCACCTCTTCGAACATCGTCAGTCCGGTGGCGGTGTCCTTGTTGGTGGTTTCGTACAGCCGGTCGGCCTCGTCCTTGACGACGGCGGCGAAGAACGCGCGCTTGTCGGGGAAGTAGTGATACATCAGGGCCCGGGACACGCCGGCGCGCTCGGCGATCTCGTCGATACGGACCTCGTCGTAGGGCCGCTTCCCGAAGACTTCGGCACCTAGCGCGAGCAGCTCGGCGCGCCGATCCTCTGGGGATAACCGCCTCCTGGCTGTCGGCATGTGTCAGATAGTACTCACGGTGTTCAAGATCACTCGCCGACTGCGCGTTATTCGAACTTCCCCCCTGGCCAGCGGTAACTCGCCTGAGTAATTGACGGTGTTGGTACTTCGGCGCGCGGAGGCCTTCCCGCTGCCGACCCCCGCCATTTCGCGCGCCGCTTTGGTGGCTGCTGCTGGGCCGGCGACGCAGGCGATATCGAGGCGGTAAGCGGTTTACCCGGGTTTAGCGCGGGGTATCTGCTCCCATGCGCCTTCTCGCCGGGCCGGCAGGACCGGGCGGGAGGAAATTTCAATAACGCGGTAATAAATGCCGCGTAACGAACGATGGATCAAGAGCAGCCGGAGATATGAGGTTCTCAGATGCCAAAAGCGGATGAGCGATCACGAGGTGATCGCTTAGGCCAGGAAGACGGCGAGGTACACGCCGCCATCCGTTTTGCCGCCCTGGCCACGGCCGCCGGCGTCGGGTTCATCGTCCTGGCCGCGTTGTGGGTCAGCACGTGCCCGGGGACGGGCGTCGACACCGCGGCGTGCGGCGCGCCCCAGCGGACGGTGCTGGCATTGGGGGGACCGCTGATTCTCCTGGCCGGCGGGCTCTGGGCATTCCTGCGCACCTACCAGGTATGGCGCCACGAGGGGACCTGGTGGGGATGGCATGGCGCGGGCTGGTTTCTGCTGACGCTGACCGCGGTGACGGTCTCTATGGGGGTGCCCGCGATCGCGGGACCGGTTCTGGCCCTTTAGCCGCTTCCGGCGCTTAGCTGACGGCGCGCTGGCGCGGCGGGCTCTTGGCGCCCGCGACGTGCCACTGCTCGTCGATGCGGCTCACGCGGCGAAGCTCTACGACGAACCACAGCGCCCCGGCCACGGTGCCGAGGACCGCGACGAGGACCGTCGTGGGCAGCCATTCGTAGTGTCCGTACGCGGCGGCCGCCGCGGTGGCGATCATCCCGGCGACTGCGACGACGAACAGGATGAATCCCGGCCAGAACAGGTTGTCCTTCATCGTGATACCAGCGTGAGGTTGCGTGGTCCGGAAATGGTCCGTCGGATCGTGATGCCTGTCTCCCATCACCTCTCCCTCCGCCTCTCCCTCCGCCAATGACGGATGAGATAACCAACCTTGTAAAACGCCGTCAGATAGGGCCTGGCGCCTCGCGAACCAGCGCCTCGGGCAGCGTGATCGCCCCCACCGTCGTCACGAGCCAGACGACGGTCGTCGCGGCAATCCAGGACGCGCCGCCGTGGATGGTGAGCCCGTGAGTGAACCCCGACGCCAGACCCAACGCGACGACCGTCAGCGCGAGCCCGGTGCCGCCGAAGAGCAGCGACGCGTACGCGCGCGGCAACCGCAAAATCCACGGGGACAGGATCGCCTGCAACACCGAGAACACCACCACCGCGACCACGAATCCGGACACCGACACCCGAACGCCGGGGACAACCCAGGCGGCCACCGCCAGGCCGATCGCCCACGATCCCAGAAGCACAACTGCCCGAAGCAGAATTTGCCTCATGACGACAAGTGTAGGTCTCGCGGTTGCCGCCGTTAAGGGCCGCGATTACGGACCGCGATCGCCAATCGCAAACCGCTTCGGAGGGTTCGCCAGAAAACCCGGTCGTTGCGGTTACCGGGCGCGCGGAGCGGGTATCTGGACTAGACCATGAATGAGTGCCGCGATGCTGCGTTAGCGTGGTTATCCCATCATGGGAGACAAAATCACGAAGGCACCGACATAGATGGCTATCGCGATAACGACCAATACGACCAGCGTGATCCCGGCGACGACTGCGACGCGCTTGAGCCGGCGCGTCCGCACTGTGTCGGTCGTGTCAGGCCCGTTCATATCGGGTGGAATACCCGGCGGGAATCGTGACTAACCGGCTCGATCACGCGGTCGAAGGCGGGCTGCGAAGCGGAAGTAGTGTCAGTCAAACATTGCCGGGAGACCATATGACCGATGCGCGATTGCACGGGAGCAAGCGCCAGCGAGGCCACCGCGCCGTCGAGGTACACGTTGCTGCACGCCTGGAAAACCTGGCGATGCTGCGCACCCTGGTCGGTGCCATCGGCACCTTCGAGGATCTCGATTTCGACGCCGTGGCGGACCTACGGCTCGCGGTCGACGAAGTGTGCACTCGGTTGATCCGGTCGGCCACCCCCGATGCCACGCTCGTCGTATTGGTCGACCCGCTCGACGACGAATTGATAGTGGAGGCGTCCGCGGCGTGCGACACTCACGACGTGGTGGCCCCGGGTAGCTTCAGCTGGCACGTGCTGACCTCGTTGGCCGACGACGTCCAGACTTTCCATGACGGTCGCGAACCCAGTGAAGCCGGCAGCGTTTTCGGTATCGCGCTGACGGCGCGAAAGGCGGCCGCCACCCGGTGACGGCCCGAGATGCCGGCGGTTCGGATACGCGGCCGAACGAATACGCCGATGTTCCGGACATGTTCCGGGAATTGGCTACTTTTCCCGCCGACTCCATGGAATTCCAGCGCCAGCGGGACAAGATCGTCGAGCGGTGCCTGCCGCTGGCCGATCACATCGCCCGGCGGTTCGAGGGGCGGGGGGAACCGCGCGACGACCTGGTTCAGGTCGCCCGGGTCGGGCTGGTCAACGCGGTGGTCCGCTTCGACATCGACGCCGGGTCGGACTTCGTCTCGTTCGCCGTGCCCACGATCATGGGAGAGGTCCGACGGCACTTCCGCGACAACAGCTGGTCGGTCAAGGTTCCGCGGCGGCTTAAGGAACTGCACCTGCGGCTGGGCACCGCCACCGCCGATCTGTCCCAGCGGCTCGGCCGGGCCCCGACCGCGACCGAACTGGCCGGCGAACTGGGAATGGATCGCGACGAGGTCATCGAGGGCCTGGTGGCGGGCAGCTCCTACAACACGTTGTCCATCGACAGCGGCGGCGGCAGCGACGACGACGACGCCCGCGCGATCGCCGACACTCTGGGCGACGTGGATACCGGCCTGGATCAGATCGAGAACCGCGAATCGCTGCGACCGCTGCTCGAGGCGCTGCCCGAGCGGGAGCGGACGGTGTTGGTGCTGCGCTTCTTCGAATCGATGACCCAGACGCAAATCGCCGACCGGGTCGGCATCTCACAGATGCACGTGTCTCGGCTGCTGTCTAAATCGCTAACCCGATTGCGCGACCAGTTGCGGTAGCGCCACCGGCGGCCCAGGTCGTCGACTGCAGCAGCGGCTCGTCGGCCGGTGACGTCACCGGCAGGGTGCCGTCCGGGTCGCAGACACGCAGCAACCGCGAGACCGCCGCATTCGTTACCATCGCCCAGGATGTCTGGGCGGCCGAGCACACCACGTTAATGCGATGCAGCGCCGAAAAACCGGCTGTACCAATGAATTCCAGTCCGCGCAGGTCCACTATCACGCGCTGGGAAGGGCTGGCGCTGCGGCGCACATACTCGGCGAGCTGATCCGAGTTGGCGGCATCGAGCTCACCGTCGACGGTGATCACCATGCCCCCCGGCTCCCAGCGGGCGCTGAATTGGGCGGTGTGGCTTTGTTGCCAAGATTGGGTCACAGGCATTGCGTACTCCCTCGCTACCGGAGGATTCGTGCTGTGGAATACGCCAGCCGCGCGTCCTAAAACGCTTGGGGGCAGGGAATTCGCCTACCTCGACGTCACCGACGTATTCCGGGTGGCTGTGAACTCAACCTGTCCCGAACCCTACCCGTGCCTGGACGGCCCGACAACGTTTCGCGAGTATTGCCGGTCGGACCCTTACTTGATCTCGGCGAGCACCGTGCCCTGGGTGATGGCGGCGCCGGCTTCGACCGCGAGTCCGGTGATGGTGCCGTCCTTGTGCGCGGTGACCGGGTTCTCCATCTTCATCGCCTCGAGGACGACGACCAAGTCGCCGGCGGCGACCTCCTGGCCCTCCTCGACCGCCACCTTGACGACCGTGCCCTGCATGGGTGCGGTGACCGCGTCACCCGACGCCGCCGCGCCGGAATGCGAACCGCGCTTGCGGGGCTTGGGCTTTTTGCGGATGGCGCCGACGGCGTCGGTGGTGGCGCCGTTGGACAGCGCGAGGTCCGCCGGCAACGAGACTTCGAGCCGCCGGCCGCCGACCTCGACCACCACTTTCTGCCGCGGCCGCGCGTCCTCGTCGTCCAGCGGCTCGCCGCCGGTGAAGGGCTCGACGGTGTTGTTCCACTCGGTCTCGATCCAGCGGGTGTGCACCGAGAATCCGTCGTCGTCGCCGATGAACGCCGGGTCGGACACCACGGCGCGATGGAACGGGATCACCGTGGCGAGGCCCTCGACCTCGAATTCGTCCAGCGCGCGCCGCGCCCGAGCCAGCGCCTCGTTGCGGTCGGCGCCGTAGACGATCAGCTTGGCCAGCATCGAGTCGAACTGCCCGCCGATCACCGAGCCGGTCTCGACGCCGGAGTCCAGCCGCACGCCCGGACCGGTGGGCGGGTGGAACTTGTTCACAGGGCCGGGGGCCGGCAGGAAGTTGCGGCCCGCATCCTCACCGTTGATGCGGAATTCGATGGCGTGCCCGCGCGGCGTGGGATCCTCGGTGAGCTCCAGCCTGTCGCCGTTGGCGATCTTGAACTGCTGCAGCACCAGGTCGATGCCGGCGGTCTCCTCGGTGACCGGGTGCTCGACCTGCAGGCGGGTGTTGACCTCCAGGAACGAGATCAACCCGTCCTGGCCGACCAGGTATTCGACGGTTCCGGCGCCGTAGTAGTGGGCCTCTTTGCAGATCCGCTTGGCGGACTCGTGGATCTCCTTGCGCTGGGCGTCGGTCAGGAACGGCGCCGGCGCCTCCTCCACCAGCTTCTGGAAGCGGCGTTGCAGCGAGCAGTCGCGGGTGCCGGCGACGACGACGTTGCCGTGCTGGTCGGCGATCACCTGCGCCTCGACGTGGCGGGGCTTGTCCAGGTAGCGCTCGACGAAGCACTCGCCGCGGCCGAACGCCGACACCGCCTCGCGCACCGCCGACTCGTACAGCTCGGGAATCTCCTCGATGGTGCGGGCCACCTTCATGCCCTTGCCGCCGCCGCCGAAGGCCGCCTTGATCGCGATCGGCACGCCGTATTCCTTGGCGAAGGCCACCACCTCGTCGGCGTCCTTGACCGGGTCGGGGGTGCCGGGAACCAGCGGCGCCTGCGCGCGGGCGGCGATGTGGCGGGCGGTGACCTTGTCGCCCAGGTCGCGGATGGACTGCGGGCTGGGGCCGATCCAGATCAGGCCGGCATCGATGACCGCCTGGGCGAAGTCGGCGTTCTCCGAAAGGAATCCGTACCCGGGGTGGATGGCGTTGGCGCCGGACTTCTCTGCCGCGTCGAGGATCTTCCCGAAGTCCAGGTAGGACTCCGCCGACGTCTGACCGCCCAGGGCGAACGCCTCGTCGGCCAGGCGCACGTGCGGCGCCTCGGCGTCGGGCTCGGCGTACACCGCCACGCTGGGCAGGCCCGCGTCGCGGGCCGCCCGGATCACCCGGACAGCGATCTCGCCACGGTTGGCGACGAGCACCTTGGCGATCCTCGAGCTGGCGTGATTGGCCACTTCGCCTCCTGTTTGGCTGGACGTCTCTTTGTCTAAGAGAATTTCTTACAAGTCTTGTCCGGGGAAGTTTATGCGCCGCGCCGTGGGCGCTGATACCCGGTCTCCGATCCGTTTGAAGATCACGTTTGCGATCACGCCGCCTCGCGCAGCCGCCGTTTGATGCGGGCCAGCATCGCCGACATGCCGCGCAACCGCAGCGGGCTGATCAGAGCGGCCAGACCCAGCTCGGCGTAGAAATCCTCGGGTACCGCGAGAATGTCGGCGGCGGGTTGTTCGTCGAGCCCGGCGGCCAGGATCGAGGCAAACCCGCGGGTCGTCGGCGCCTCGGCGGGCGCGCTGAAGTACAGCCGCACCCGATCCGGGTCGTGCGCGTCGACATGCAAAAACAGCGGTGACTGGCACTCGGGGACCGGCTCCATGGCCGCTTGTTCCATGTCGGCGGGCAGCTCCGGCAGGTCGTTGGCGAATTCGAGCAGCAACGTCAGTTTGTCCTGGCCCTGCACTTCGGCGAAGTCGGACACCACCTCGGCCAGCGGCGCGGGCAGACTCATCAGACCGGCACGGCTCCCGGTTCCTCGCCGGCGACGATCGGCACCCGCACGGTGTTGCCCCACTCGGTCCACGACCCGTCGTAATTGCGCACCCCGGGCTTGCCCAGCAAATGGGTGAGCACGAACCAGGTGTGGCTGGACCGCTCGCCGATGCGGCAGTAGACGATGGTCTTGTCGTCCGGCTGCACAAAGCCGTACAGCTCTTCCAGCTCTTCGCGGCTGCGGAAGCGGCCACTCTCGTCGGCCGCCTTGCCCCACGGGATCGACCGGGCGGTGGGGATGTGGCCTGCGCGCAGCGCGCCCTCTTCGGGGTAGTCGGGCATGTGGGTGCGCTTGCCGGTGTACTCGTCGGGCGAGCGCACGTCGATCAGCGGCTGGCTGCCGAGGTTGGCCAGCACGTCGTCCTTGAACGCGCGGATCGGCGCGTCGTTGCGCTGCACGACGGGATAGCCCGACGAAGTCTTGGTGGGGACCTCGAGCGTCATGTCCCGGCGATCGGACAGCCATAGGTCGCGCCCGCCGTTGAGCAGCCGCACGTCGGCGTGGCCGAACAACGTGAACACCCACAGCGCGTAAGCCGCCCACCAGTTGCTCTTGTCGCCGTAGATCACCACGGTGTCGTCGCGGGCGATGCCCTTGCGGTCCATCAGCTCGGCGAACTGCTCGCCGTTGATGTAGTCGCGCACGCGCGGGTCGTTGAGGTCGGTGTGCCAGTCGACCTTCACCGCACCCGGAATGTGGCCGACGTCGTAGAGCAGGACGTCCTCGTCGGACTCGACGATCGCCAGGCCCGGGGCGCCCATGTTGGCGGACAACCAGTCGGCGGTGACCAGCCGTTCGGGGTGGGCGTAGGCCGACAGCGTGGGGCTCGGATCAGGAGGTAGCGGCACAACGTCGAGCCTACCGCCAGGAAAAAAAGCGGGTTATTGACCCGCGAGTACCGATTAAACTTACGGCTTACCAATAACACCCGAGGGGCGAACCAGATGGAAATACTTGTCACGGGGGGCGCGGGCTTCCAGGGAAGTCATCTATCCGAGTCGCTACTCGCGAACGGGCATTGGGTCACTGTCCTGAATACATCGTCGAAGAGCGCAACCCGAAACACGAGTGACTTTCGTTCGCACGAGCGCGCCGCCTTTATTTCGGGTTCGGTGACTGATGGGGAAACGGTGCATCGCGCGGTGCGCGATCACCACGTCGTTTTTCATCTGGCCGCCAATATCAACGTCGACCAGTCTCTCGGCGAACCAGAGAGCTTTCTCGAAACCAACGTCATGGGTACCTACCGCGTGCTCGAGGCGGTCCGACGCTACAAGAACCGGCTGATCTACGTGTCAACCTGCGAAGTGTATGGCGACGGACACAATCTGCGGGAGGGCGAGCTTCTCGACGAGAGAGCGGAGCTGAAACCGAACAGCCCCTACGGTGCCTCCAAGGCGGCGGCCGATCGGTTGTGCTACTCCTACTACCGCTCCTATGGCCTTGACGTCACGATTGTTCGGCCATTCAACATCTTCGGGGTGCGGCAGAAAACCGGGCGATTCGGCGCGCTGATTCCACGACTCGTCCGCCAGGCCATCAACGGCGAAAGCCTCACGATCTTCGGCGACGGCTCGGCGACACGCGACTATCTATACGTCAGCGACATCGTTCGTGCCTACAACCTTGTGTTGCAAAACACCGGGCTTCGCGGACAGGCGATCAATTTCGCGAGCGGCAAAAACACCCGGGTGAAGGACATCGTTGAGTACATCGCGGAAAAGTTCGGCGCCAAGATCGCCTATCGCGAGGCACGCCCCGGAGAAGTCGCTAGTTTCCCGGCCAACATCGATCTCGCAAAGAGCATCGGATTCAAGCCCGAAGTCGGTATCTGGGAAGGCATCGACCGCTATATCCAATGGGCGAAGGATCAGCCGCAATACGCCTACGAACAAGACGGGGTCGGCGGCGTCTTGTCTTTCCAGTGAGCCCCATCATTGCGGGTAAAAAAAGCGCATCTTGACCCAGTTCACCGCAGTTAGGCTGATGAAAGGCTGCATTCCACATGCGGCGGGTGTTGTGTCGTGTTCAGGGAGCGAGAAATTGACGTGAACGGTCCGGCTGAGGTGTCGATGCGTGGCGGCGAGTGGGATGGCGAGTTCTTGACGTCGCTGCACGGGGATGTCGACGCGTGGAGCGCCCACGACGCGCTGGCGCAGTTGGTTGCGATGTTCGGCGGAGATTTCCCGCGGCACGACAGTCTGGCGGACCGGTTGGCCTACCTGGACGAGTTCAGCGAGGTATGGGATTACCGGAGCCGGACGCGGGCACGTTACGGGGAACAGGTGCGGTGCCAAGACGCCGGCGGCGGAGCGCGGTGGATGATCCCCCGTCTAGACCTGCCGGACCGGCAGCTGAACACGATCACGACGCTGGCGCGACGGCTGGGCCTTACAGATGAAACATGGCCCACTGAAACAAGATTCGACTACATGCTGGTGATCGGCACCGGACGTTACTCGAACATGCTCAGGGCCCGGTTGGCGCGGGACCTGGCTGCAGAGAACCGCGTCGGTCATGTCGTGTTGGCCGCCGCTTCTCGGCGGCTGTTGCCGTCCGAAGACGACGCGGTCGCATCCTGCGCGCCAGGCGCGCGTTCCGAATTCGATTTGCTGGCCGCCGCCGCGGCCGACGCGTTTGGGGTGGATACTCGCGAAGCCGTACGGCATGGGCGTCAGCGGGGCGGCGACCCGCATCGAGGCCAGATGGTCTGGCGCTTCGACGAAGACAGCAATGGCCTCGGGCTGCCCATCACACTCATCGAGGCACCGTCGCCGGACCCCGACATCCGCCGTGCCACCTCCGCGGATACCTTCACCTTTACCGCGCGGACCCTGGATATGAACCAATCGAGTTGTCTACTGGTGACCGGTCAGCCGTTCGTCCCCTATCAGCACTTCGACGCGCTGCGAACTCTGGCCCTGCCGTTCGGAATTCGTATCGAGACCGCGGGTTTCGGCATCGACCGCTACGAAGGACTACACGACATGGACCTGCAGCATCCCGCCAAACTGTTGCAGGAGGTCCGCTCGACGATCCGCGCAGGCCGCAGTCTGCTGGAACGGATCGAGGCTTGCCAACGAACAGCCCACGCTCCGCGCTGACGTCGCCCAGGATTACTCGTCGGCGGTGATCGTGCATGGTGTGGCGGGCGGATAGCTGCCCGATACCGCGCGCAGCCGCCCCGGCGGCGGCCAGGGCCGCAGCCCCATGTTGCCCAGATAGCGCAGGGGATTGACGTGTGCACGCCCAACCCGCGTCTCGAAATGCAGATAACCGTCCGTCGATTGGTCTTCCGCACCGATGCTGCCAATCCGGGTTCCCGCGCTTACCCGATCACCGCGCGCGATTTGTGTGTCGCCACCAGGCCGGAACACGTAGCGGATTTCGGTATCGCCGTTCGAGATGATCACTGAGTAAAGATCACCGACATCGCTTGCGCGGCAAACAGTTCCGGATATGACCGCGTAGATCGGGCTGCCGGGGTCAGCGGCGAAGTCGACGCCGGGATGGAAACCGTCCGCGCGGGGCCCGTATCCGCGGCCAATCGCGCGTGGCTCCGCCTCGATCGGCAGCCGCGCCCGCGGCTCGATCCGGTCGAAGTCGCCGCGCACTCGCCGCTGGTAGTCCGCTTTGAGGAGGTCGACCTCGTCGAGTGCATAGCCGAACAACAGCGACCGATCGTAGGCCACGCCGAAGTTGTGCCGAAAATCCGGATCGAGCCGCAGATAGTGTTTGACTCGCGAGATCCGTTCCTCCAACGTCGCCCAGCCGTTGTGCGTCAAGCGGATTCCGTCCAGCTGCCCTATCCGACCGTGCTCGGTGATGTTGGCCGGCCAGTGCGAATTGTGCATCAACTTGGGCCCCGCATACAGGCCCGGGTACCAGCGCCAAAACGGCCCGCGCATCGCCTCGGCGGTGCCCATCACCGGCACCATGTCCGGATATTCCGGATCATCCCAGCGGGAAACCATCGGACACATCAGCGCGGCTACGTCGTCCGGTGTGCGCGCAAGCACCTCACGGATGTCCACGTCGATCTGGAAAGTCCAGTCGGCGTCCACCATCACCATCCAGTCCGGGCGACAGAAATCGGCCATCCGGTACAGCAGCTCCAGCCCGGTGGACTCGGGGACCAGCCATGGTGTGGACGGTAGATCTGCCCGGGCGCGAACAACATTGGTGACCGCGGGGTGGTTCGCGAGAATCGCGGCGGTGTCGTCGGTGCTGCGGTCGTCGATCGCGTAGATGTCGTCGCTGAAGGTGGCCAGCGAGTCCAACGTTTCGGCCAACGTCTTGCCGGCGTTGTGGGCACGCGTGACCGCCAGAATCCGCAACGAGTTCCCCTTTAAGCCGCCAGAACCGAAGTGTAATAGCTGGGCTTGTCGGAGGGCGAGTCGTAATCGCCAGGCGTCCCGAGCAGGCCGTGATCGGCCAGGAGCTGCGCGGCCGTGGTCCCCGTCGACTGCCACCCGTGGTTGTCGAGATACCCGGCGACCTCGTTGCGGGCCCCGGGATAGTTCAGCGAGCAGATGTCCAGATCGAATCCGTGGTCGCGCCAGGTGCGAGTCGCACCGCGGATGATCTCTTGGACCCGCCCGGAGTCCAGCTCCGCCGACCCCACGAACGCCTCGATGGCCATCCGGCTTCCCGGCGCGCTGAGCCCGGTGACGTTGTCCAGCAGGCGATCCTGGGCTTCAGGGGGGAGATAACCGAACAATCCTTCGGCGATCCAGGCGGTCGGTAACGCGGGGTCGAATCCGCTACGCAGCAGCGCGACCGGCCAATCGTCCCGCAGGTCGGCCGGCACCATTTGCAGCCGCGCCGTGGGCTGGGCGCCCAGCCTTGCCAGCGTTTCGGCCTTGAACCGAAGCACGGCCGGCTGATCGATCTCGAACACCGCCACGCCCGGCGGCCACGGCAGCCGGTAGCCCCGCGCGTCGAGCCCAGACGCCAGGATCACCACCTGCCGGATACCGGTCGCGGTCGCGTCGGTAAGGAACTGATCGAAATAGCGAGTGCGGGCCACCAAATCGGTGGTCATTCGCTGCAGACCCCAGGCCGCTCCGGGCTCGTCGACGTCGGACGCGCGGAGCTCTCCGGTGGCCCATTTGACAAGGAATTCGATACCCACCGCGCGGACCAACGGCTCGGCGAACGGGTCCTCGATCAGCGGCTCGGGCGAATTGGTGGCCCTGGCGCGGCCCGCGGCCACCAGCGTCGCGGTCGCGCCGACATGGCTGGCCAGATCCCAGCTATCGCGGTCTTGGCGCATCACGATTCCGCCTTTCTGGTGTGGGATCTCGGCGCCCGAGGGACGGCCGAGCTGCACACTTCGAATCTAGGAAGATTTGGTCTGGCGGAACTCCGCCGATCGGCCCGCAATGGTGATGAACGCGTCGTCCCCCGATCGGGGGACACGGCGGGGGTTGGTTACCGCGGCTGGTCGGTCAGGGTGCCGCTGATGAAGATGGTGTCGTCGTCTCCGGCGGGCGCATCGAGGCCGCTGCGCCGGAACAGTTCGGCGAGCGGCACGCCCTCGAGCTGCCAGCCCAAGGCGGTCAGGTAGTCGAGGACGTGGTTGCGTTCGCCGGGGTAGATCAACGAAGCCAAGTCGACGTCGACGCCATGGTCGCGGAATGGGTTGGATATGGTCCGCGCTCGCTCGGCGCCGAAATCCACGATACTGGAAACGAATTCGGTGGCTGCCATGCTCCCGGGCGCACTGAGTGCGGTGATGTCGTCGAACAGCCGATCCTGGGCCTCCGGCTTCAGATAAATCAGTAGCCCCTCGACCAGCCACGCCGTCGGTGCTGACGAGTCAAAGCCGGCGGCTCGCAACGCCGTGAGCCAGTCCGCGCGCAGGTCGATGGGCACGGCGCGCAGAGTGGCGGAGGGCTCCGCGCCCAGGTCGGCCAAGGTCGTCGTCTTGAACTCCATCACCCGTGGTTGGTCGACCTCGTACACCACCGTCCCGGCCGGCCACGACAGCCGGTAGGCCCGGGCGTCCAACCCGGAAGCGAGGATCGCCACCTGCCGAATACCCCCATCGGTGGCGTGGAGGACGTAGTCGTCAAAGTACTTCGTGCGCACCGCGTTTCCGTCGACCATCGCCTGCGCCACGGTCGGCGAGACGTCCGCGATCGCCGACATGCCGAGTTCGCCGTCCATCAGCTTGGTGAAGAAATCCAGGCCCACCGCACGGACCAGCGGCTCGGCGAACGGATCGTTGATCAAGCCGCGCGGATCCCTGGTGGCCAGCGCGCGCCCGGCCGCGACAATGGTGGCGGTGACGCCGACACCAGACGCCACGTCCCAGCTGTCGTCGTCGGTGCGGGGCATCGGCCCACCTTAGCGCCGCCTAATTCTGCGGTGCGGTGTTATTGGCGTCGGAACAGACGCCCGTGCTGACTACAGAACCAGGCGATGTTGCCGTCCGGACCGCGGACGAAGTTTGATCGACTGCCGGTGGGCTGGCCGTCGGGTCCGAGGTCGAGCCCGTAGTCGGGCCGGTAGAAGGCGAGGCCCAGTTCGACGCTGTTTTCGCCATCCGGGTCGGCATCGCCGGCGCCCATGGTGCCGGCGAGCTGGCCGTGCCTTGCCCGGAATTCGATGACCGTTTGCTCGACGCTGCCATCTTGCGAGACTTGCTCGGCAAGGTACCTGCCCTGGTAGGGCTCGAGCTCGGCGGCGCCAAGGTGTTGTGGTGTGGCGGGCAGGTTGGTGACCCCGGCGAATCTCCGCAACGCCCAGTCGCAGGCGAAGAGGTCGTTGATCAGATGAAATCCACCATCGGAATTGGTGAGCACGGTCATGGCGAAGTTGCGATCGGGCACCATGACGAAACCGGAGCGTTGCCCCTTCCAGGTCCCCCCGTGCTCAACGATGGTCACATTCTCCGCGGAGGGCCGCAGCATCCAGGTCACGCCCATCCCGGTCAGCTCGACAAAAAGTGTTCCGCCCGCGCCCGGGTTCGAACGCATCGCCTCCAGCGACTGTCGGCTCAGGGTCCGCTCGCCATTGGGCACCCTGCCGTCGCCGAGGTGGAACTGTGCGTAGCGCAGCTGATCTCGCGCCGTGGACATCAACCCACCGGTGGGATTGCAGCTGCGCGGGAATGCCCAAAAGTCGGTATCGACCAGGGGTTTGCCGTCGACCACCCGGTGAGGTGCCGCCACATTCAGACCGATGATCTGGTCGGAAAAGTAGTGGGTGTGCGCCAGCTGCAGCGGGTCAAGCACCAGTTTCTGCATCGCAGACTCGTAGGTTGTTCCGGTGACAAGCTCGATGATGCGGCCCGCCACCACAAGGCCCGAATTGTTGTACGAGAACGCGGTTCCCGGAGGAGTCAGCTGCGGTAAACGTGTCATCGAGTTGACGTAGCGCCCCACCGCGTCATCGCCGCGCCCGAAGTCCTGCCCATTGCGACCATCCCAGCCCGCAGTGTGGTTGAGCAGTTGGCGCACGGTCACCACGGCGCTGGCTGACTCGTCGGCCACCGCGAAGTCGGGGATAAAGCGACGCACGTGTGAATCCAGGTCTACCTCGCCCCGCTCGACCAGCCGCATCATCGCCGTGCCTGTGAAAGTCTTTGTGGTAGAACCGATTCGGAAGACGGTGTCGCCGTCGACGGGCAACGGATGGTCGACGTTGGTGACCCCGTAGCCCTTGACGTATTCTTGGCCGCCGGCCCACACGGCAACCGCGACGCCCGGAATCGCATAGGCCTTCATGCCCGCGTTGATCTTGGCATCGAGCTCGTCGAACGCTACGCCAAGGTCTGTGCGGTTAGCGGTTTCAACCACGGCAGCGGCGATTTCTTGCGGCGGTGACCGCGGCGACCCGGCCCGTGGCGGCTGATCTGAATGGGTTCGTGGGCGGCGGTAACGTCCACATGGCCATTAAATATAACTGAACGTACCCGAAACATCCTGAAGCCCAGGAGTGGGAGTGGATTCGGTTGCAGCGCTTGGGGCCTCGCCCGCTCCCGCGGGACCCGGTTTTACCGCGGGCGGTGCTGGCCGAGCGGATTGTCCGCCCACAGCGCGGCGATCGACAGGCCCGCGCGGCCGAGCAGCGATCGCGTCAGCGGCAGCCCGAGGCCCACCACAGCCGACGGGTCGCCGTCGACACCGTCGATGAACCAGCCGCCCAGGCCGTCGAGCGTGAACCCTCCGGCGACCCGCAACGACTCCCCGACGGCAAGGTAGGCCTCGAGGTCATCGGGTGATGGATTACCGAACCGCACAGTGGTGATAGATGTTTCCGCGTCACGATGAACGATTTCGCTGTCCACCAATCGGATAGCGCAGTGGCCGGTATAGAGCCGGCCGGCCCGGCCCGCCATCGACTGCCACATCTGACGAGCGGCAGCGACGGATTGCGGCTTACCGCACAACCGGTCGTCGATGTAGAGCATCGAATCACAGCCGATGACAACGCAATCCGCGGCGATGCCGCCATCCAGCCTGCCGGCGACCTCATCAGCCTTGGCCACCGCCAGCGCGTTGACGACGTCACCGGGTGATGCGTCCGGGCCCAGGGCCGCGGCGATTGCATCCTCGTCCACACCGGAGACGACGACCAGCGGATCGACGCCGGCCTGGCGCAGCACCTTGAGCCGGCCGGCCGAGGCCGACGCCAGCACCAGCCGGGTCACTGCTTCATATGAGTCATCTGCTGCATGGTGAGCCGCTGGTAATTCGTCATCGCAAAACGCAACCGGTCGACCGGGAGGCCCCAGCGGGTGCGCTCGGCCGGTGGCGGCTCCGGCGCAGCGCCGGCGGCGCCCAGCACGGCGATCAGTGCGGCCAGCTCCTCGGCGGTGGGTTGCCCCTTGAGGATCTGGATGTGCGGCTCGTGCGGCTTCTGAGTCTCTTGGATATCCGGGCTCACAGTGGGATGTTCCCGTGCTTCTTGGGCGGCAGGTGCGAGATCTTGCGCTCCAGCAGACGCAGCGCCGTGCCGATGTAGCCGCGCGTGTGCGACGGCGGGATCACCGCGTCGACGTATCCGCGCTCGGCCGCGACGTAGGGGTTGACGAGCGTGTCCTCGTACTCCTGCTGCAGCTGCAGCCGCAGCGCGTCGACGTCCTTGCCTTCCTTGGCGGCCTCGCTCAACTGCTTGCGGTAGACGAACCCGACGGCGCCCGAGGCGCCCATCACCGCGATCTGCGCCGTCGGCCAGGCGATGTTGACGTCGCAGCCCATGTCCTTGGAGCCCATGACGCAGTAGGCGCCGCCGTAGGCCTTGCGGGTGATGACGGTGATCTTCGGGACCGTGGCCTCGCCGTAGGCGAACAGCAGCTTGGCGCCGCGCCGGATGATGCCGTTGTATTCCTGGCCGGTGCCGGGCAGGAAGCCGGGCACGTCGACCAGCATCACGATCGGGATGTTGAAGCAGTCGCAGGTCCGCACGAACCGCGCCGCCTTCTCGGAGGCGTCGATGTCCAGGCAGCCGGCGAAGTGCGTCGGCTGGTTGGCCACGATCCCCACCGGCCGGCCCTCGATCCGACCGAACCCGACGACGATGTTCTGGGCGTAACCGCCCTGGATTTCCAGGAACTCGTCCTCGTCGAGGATGCGGGTGATCACCTCGTGCATGTCGTACGGCTGGTTGGGGGAGTCGGGGATCAGCGTGTCCAGCTCGATGTCCTCGTCGGTGAGGTTCTCCTCGATGGCGCCCACCGGGATGGGCGCGGCGTAGCGGGGCGGATCGGTCGCGTTGTTGGGCGGCAGGTAGCTCAGCAGGTCGCGGACCCATTCGAAGGCGTCCTGCTCACCGGAGGCCACGTAGTGCAACGTGCCGGACTTGGCCATGTGGGTGTGGGCGCCGCCGAGCTCCTCCATCGTGACGTCCTCGCCGGTGACGGTCTTGATGACGTCGGGTCCGGTGATGAACATCTGGCTGGTCTGATCGACCATCACCACGAAGTCGGTCAGGGCCGGCGAGTACACGTGCCCGCCCGCCGCGGCCCCCATGATCAGCGAGATCTGCGGGATGACACCGGAAGCCAGGATGTTGTTGCGGAAGATCTTGCTGTACAGGCCCAGCGAGACGACGCCCTCCTGGATGCGCGCCCCGGCACCGTCGTTGATGCCGATCAGCGGGCGCCCGGTCTTGATCGCCAGCTCCTGGACCTTGACGATCTTCTCGCCGTACACCTCGCCGAGGCTGCCGCCGAACACGGTGGCGTCCTGGCTGAAGATGCATACGTCACGGCCGTCGATGGTGCCGTAGCCGGTGATGACGCCGTCGCCGAGCGGGCGGTTTTTCTCCAGGCCGAAGTTGGTGCTGCGGTGCTTGGCCAGCGCATCGAGCTCAACGAACGAGTCCTCGTCCAGCAGGGCGAGGATGCGCTCCCGGGCGGTCAGCTTGCCCTTGGCGTGCACCTTCTCGACGGCCTCTTCACCGACCGGGTGCAGTGCCTCTTCCCGGCGCTTGTGCAGCTCGGCCAGCTTGCCCGCCGTGGTGTGGATGTCGATGCTGTGCTCGGCCGCGGGTTCCGCGGTGTGGTCGGTAACGCTCGTCATGGGTGTCGAGCTTAGCGGCGGTTATCCCGTCTTCCCCATGAAGGGCCTGCCCATGAGGGTGAGGTCTCGGGTCGAGCGATCGTGAAGATCCCCGAATCTGAGTCCAAAGCAGCCGAAGTGAGCAAAATTAGATGCGCGAGAGCAAGGAGGGCCTGATGGGCCATTGTCCCGAACCCGTCGCGAAAAGCTTGTCGCAATGACCGGGGTGCAGCATGCCCATCCGGCGATGACGGCGCGCCAGCGGATGACCGTGGTCGCGGCCGGGCTGGGCATCTTCATCGTGTGTGTGGACGTCAACGTCGTCAACGTCGCGCTGCCCAGCATCCAGGCGGCGTACAGGGCGGGTGAGCGAGGTCTTCAGTGGGCCGTCGCAGGCTATAGCCTGGGCATGGCTGCCGCGTTGATGAGCTGTGCCTTGCTGGGTGATCGGTACGGTCGCAAGCGCGGGTTTTTGATCGGGCTCGCGGTATTCGTCACCTCCTCCGTCGTGTGCGCGCTACCCGTCAGTCTTGGACTGTTCACGGTGGCGCGAATTATTCAGGGCGTGGGAGCGGCCTTCATCTCGGTGTTGTCTCTCGCCCTGCTCAGTCACGCGTTTCCCGACCCGGGGTTGAAAGCGCGGGCGATAGCCGGCTGGATGGCCATGGGGAGTGTCGGTGCAGCGGTTTCCCCGGCGCTGGGCGGGTTCCTGGTCCAGGACCTCGGATGGCGCAGCGTCTTTGCGGTGAACCTCCCGATGGGAGCAATCGTCGGGCTCCTCACGCTGGTTGCTGCCGCTGAGTCCAGGGATCCCGACCCGACCCAACTCGACTGGCCGGGTCAGCTGATGTTCGCCCCCGCGATCGCAATGATCGCTTACGGACTCATCGAGGTCCCGCGGATGCATCGGGAGCTGAACGTAGTAGGGCCGGCGCTGCTGCTGGCTGTCGTGCTGCTATGGCTGTTTGTTCGGCACGAACGCCGTGCGGCATTCCCCTTGATCGAACTTCAGCTGCTTAGCCAGCCGGTGTACCGATCGGCGCTGCTGATCTACTTCCTGGTGACATCCTGCTTTTTTGGCTTGCTGATGGTGGCCACCCAGCATTTCCAGAACGTACGCGCGTTCTCTCCCATGCACGCGGGTCTGCTGCTGTTGCCGGTCCCGGTGGCATTTGGGGTCGCGAGCGTACTGGCTGGCCGCGCGGTAGAAGATTCGGGCCCCCGACTGCCGGCGCTGGTCTGTCTGGCGGCGTCGATCATCGGGTTGGCGCTATTCGCGGTCGCCATCGGCCGCGCAATCCCCGTGGTGATCATTGGCCTGGCGCTATTCGGTGCGGGGTATGGGGGCTGCGCCACGCCACTGTTGCAGCTTGCTATGACCGAGGTTGACGATCACCGAGCCGGTATGGGCGCTGGCCTGATCAATCTGCAACGGTCGCTGGGCAGCATTTTCGGCGTCGCACTTTTCGGCTCCGTCCTCGCGGTCTGGCTAAGCGCGACGTTGCCGACCCGGCTGGACACGGTCATCGCCGATCCCGCCGAACGCAAAGCGGTCATCGGGGCCGTAGTGGAAGGCGCGAATCCGTCCGCCCACCCCGCAAACATTGGGCCAGGCCATCCAATGACATCAGCGCAGGAGCGTCTGGTGGTGCGCGCTGCCGACAAAGACTTCATCGGCGGCGTCCGGCTAGCGGTCGCCGGCGGGGCGGCATTGCTCACGGCAGGCTTCATTCTTGGTTGGAGGCGGTTTCCGCGCACCCGCGGCGATCTCGGTGGACAGCAGCTCAACAGCGGCACCAGGGATCCGGTCCTCGACGCGCGCGACCAGAGCCCTCGATGAGCCGCGCGTTCTAGGCTGGGTCCGGTGACAGACTCCGATGAGCTCAGAACGCCACTGGACGCCGCCGCACTGCGCGCCGAGTTGATCGGCACCGGGCTGGGCTGGCGACGGCTCGACGTCGTCGACGAAACCGGTTCCACCAACGCCGATTTGCTGGCCCGCGCTGCCGCGGGAGACGACGTCGCGGGGGCGGTGCTCATCGCCGAGCATCAGACCGCCGGCCGCGGGCGGCACGGCCGCGGCTGGTCGGCCTCCCCGCGCGCGCAGATCACCATGTCGGTCGGCGTCAGCGTCGTGGACGTCCCGACCGAGGGCTGGGGCTGGCTATCGCTGGCCACCGGGGTGGCCGTCGTCGACGCGCTGGCCCCGCTGCTCGACGGCATCGGCGTGCAGGCCGGGCTGAAATGGCCCAACGACGTGTTGGCCGGTCCACCCGATTCGCGGGGCAAACTGGCCGGAATCCTCGCCGAGGTGACGCGGCCGGTCGTGGTAATTGGCTTGGGGCTCAACGTCACTCAGGCCCCAGAGGAGGTCGACGAGCCCGGGACCATTGCGCCCACGTCGCTGCTCAACCTCGGCGTGGCCGCGCCCGACCGCAACACGTTGGTCCGCGCCGTGTTGCGCGAGCTCGGCAGCCGCATCACCGCCTGGCGGCTCGCACGCGGGGCCGACTGGCAGCTGGCCGCGGATTACCGAGCCCGCAGCCTGACTATCGGCACGCGGGTGCGCGCCGAACTTCCGGGCGGCCGGGAAGTCGTCGGGACCGCGAGCGCCGTCGACGACCAGGGCAGGTTATGCGTGGAAACGGAGGGGGAGACCGTCGTCGTTTCCGCCGGCGACGTGGTGCATCTACGTTAGGAAGCGGTAACTTCGCGACCATGAGCTACCCGGACAACGCCCTGGCCGCCGGCGAACAGGTCGTCATACACCGCCACCCGCACTGGAAGCGCTTGATCTGGCCCGTCGTCGTACTCATCGTGGTGACCGCGCTCGCGGCGTTCGGGTCGGGCTATCTCAACTCGACGCACTGGGGGCAGCTCGCCAAGAACATCATCTACGGCGTCATCTGGGGGATCTGGCTGGTGATCGTCGGCTGGCTTACGCTGTGGCCGTTCCTGAGCTGGCTGACCACACATTTCGTCGTCACCAACCGGCGGGTGATGTTTCGGCACGGGGTGCTGACCCGCAGCGGGATCGACATCCCGTTGGCGCGGATCAACAGCGTGGAATTCCGGGACAAGATCGTCGAGCGAATGTTTCGCACCGGCACGCTGATTATCGAGTCGGCGTCACAAGATCCGTTGGAGTTCTACGACATTCCGCGCCTGCGCGAGGTGCACGCGCTGCTGTATCACGAAGTCTTCGACACCCTGGGTTCCGAGGAATCGCCGAGCTGACGCGCCCGCGCCCTGTTGCGCCAGACCCGCAGCAGCGTGACGTTGCCGCCCTCGATTTCGTCCTCGAAGATTTCGGCGATACCGCCCGCGGTGAGGGCGGATTCGAGTGCCTTGTCGGGGCTGCGCGCGAACTCGTCGGGGAACACCCAGCGCCGGAACGCCCAGAACCGGAACGCCATCTGCAGCAGGTTGCCGATGATGTACGCCGAGATGAAGTCGGCGATGTTCTCCACCGTCAGCGACACCGTCGGCACCCGCAGTTGCAGGACGTAACTGGAGATCCACAGCGGGGCCATGGACAGCAGCACACCGACGCCGCTGAACGCGAAGAACAGCAGCGCCTCGTGGTGGCGCTCGCGCCCGCCGCGGTCGCGGAAGCTCCACTCCCGGTTCAGCACGTAGGACGCGATGACGGCGACGATGCCCGCGATGACCTTGGCGGTCACCGGCTTGGGCTCGAGGATCGTGAGCTTCAGCGTGTAGAAAATCGCCGAGTCGATGATGAACGTGGTGCCGCCGACGATGGCGAATTTGATCAGTTCATGATGGCGCTGCGCATACGGCTGAATGACCCCGGGCAAGCGCGCGATTGTGGCTTCGGCGAAGGACACAACACGTCAGTGTACGGACGGACGCAAAATCGACGCAAAATGGTACATAACGATTGTGTGTCAGAGCCGGTCAACACGCCTCGAGCACGGGCCTGTGCGCCATGACACCATGATGGCCGTGCCGAGTTCACGCCCGCCGCGCACCGCGCCCGTCGTCGCCATGGTCGGCGGCGGGCAGTTGGCCCGGATGACGCATCAGGCCGCCATCGCGCTGGGCCAGACGCTGCGCGTGCTGGCGACCGCGGCCGACGAATCGGCCGCGCAGGTCAGTCCCGACGTGGTGATCGGCTCGCACGCCGATCTCGAAGATCTGCGCCGGGTCGCCGCCGGAGCCGACGTGCTGACCTTCGACCACGAGCACGTCCCGACCGAACTGCTGGACAAGCTCGTCGCGGAAGGCGTCAATGTGGCGCCGCCGCCCCAGGCGCTGATACATGCCCAGGACAAGCTCGTCATGCGGAGGCGAATGGAGGCACTCGGCGCTCCGGTGCCCCGCTATGCCGAGATCCGAAGCGTCGACGAACTCGACACCTTCGCGCGGCGCATATCCGGCCCCGTGGTCGTGAAAGCGGTCCGCGGCGGATACGACGGGCGCGGGGTGCGGATGGCCCGCGACCCGTCGCACGCCCGCGAGATCGCGGCCACCTTCCTTGCCGATGGGGTGCCGGTGATGGCCGAGGAGCAGGTGAACCTGCGCCGCGAACTGTCGGCTCTGGTGGCGCGCTCGCCGTTCGGTCAGGGGGCGGCGTGGCCGGTCGTCGAGACCGTGCAACGAGACGGGATCTGCGTGCAGGTCATCGCGCCCGCGCCGGAGCTGCCCGAGGACCTCGCGTCGGCCGCGCAACGGCTGGCGTTGCGGCTGGCCGCCGACCTCGGCGTGATCGGCGTGCTCGCGGTCGAGCTGTTCGAGACGGTCGACGGCGCGCTGCTGGTCAACGAGCTCGCGATGCGCCCGCACAACTCCGGGCACTGGACCATGGACGGGGCCCGCACCAGCCAATTCGAACAGCATCTGCGCGCGGTGCTGGACTATCCGCTGGGCGACACCGACGCCATCGCGCCGGTCACGGTGATGGCCAACGTGCTCGGTGCCGCGCAGCCGCCGGCGATGACCGTCGACGAACGGTTGCACCATCTCTTTGCGCGCATGCCCGACGCCCGGGTTCACCTGTACGGCAAGGCCGAACGCCCCGGACGCAAGGTCGGGCACATCAATTTCCTGGGCGATTTCCCGGGCTCCGATGCCGCCGGCTTGGCGAAGCTGCGTGAACGCGCCGAGCTGGCCGCACACTGGTTGTCACACGGGCAATGGGCTGACGGATGGGATCCACATGGCTAGCGCCAGCGACGATGCAGAACAAAAGAGCGATGTGGGGGCACCTCCCGCTTGCGGGGGAGAGGAGTGGCGCCGAATGACCGAGCATCCGCGCGTAGCGGTGATCATGGGCAGCGACAGCGACTGGCCGGTGATGGGCGACGCGGCGGCGGCGCTGGCCGAGTTCGACGTACCGACCGAGGTGCGGGTCGTCTCGGCGCACCGCACCCCGGCGGAGATGCTCGACTACGCCCGCGGCGCGGCCGACCGCGGCATCGAGGTGATCATCGCCGGCGCCGGCGGCGCGGCCCACCTGCCCGGGATGGTCGCCTCGGCGACGCCGCTGCCGGTGATCGGCGTGCCGGTGCCGCTGGCACGGCTGGACGGCCTCGATTCCCTGCTGTCGATCGTGCAGATGCCGGCGGGCGTGCCGGTCGCGACGGTCTCCATCGGTGGCGCCCGCAACGCGGGCCTGCTGGCCGTGCGGATTCTCGGATCGTCCGACCCGGCGCTGCGCGCGCGGCTCGTCGCTTTTGCCGAGGAGCTGGCCGAGAGCGTGCGGGCCAAGGATGCGGCGCTGCGGAAGGGTCAGGGTAAAGTTACCGGCCAGTAGCCCGGCGACGAGGCGAGCTGGGTAATGGCCCGTGGGACAGCCGGGCAAATTTGGCAGAGTGCAAGGAGGCCAAGATGGCTCAGTGGGCCGGAGACCCCACATTCGACCTGTTCCAATTGCCCGAGGAGCACCAGGAGCTGCGGGCGGCGATTCGAGCGCTGGCGGAAAAAGAGATCGCGCCGCACGCCGGCGACGTGGACGAGAATTCGCGATTTCCGCAGGAGGCCCTCGACGCGCTGAACGCGTCCGGGTTCAACGCCGTCCACATCCCCGAGGAGTACGGCGGTCAGGGCGCGGACTCGGTCGCCGCGTGCATCGTGATCGAAGAAGTCGCGCGCGTCGACGGGTCCGCCTCGCTGATTCCCGCTGTCAACAAACTGGGCACCATGGGCCTGATCCTGCAGGGTTCCGAGGAGCTGAAGAAGCAGGTGCTGCCGTCGCTCGCCACCGAGGGCGCGATGGCCTCCTACGCCCTGAGCGAGCGCGAAGCCGGCAGTGACGCGGCGTCCATGCGGACCCGGGCCAAGGCCGACGGCGATCACTGGATTCTCAACGGCACCAAGTGCTGGATCACCAACGGCGGCATGTCGACCTGGTACACGGTGATGGCGGTGACCGATCCGGACCGGGGCGCCAACGGCATCTCGGCGTTCATGCTGCACAAGGACGACGAGGGATTCAGCGTCGGCCCGAAGGAAAAGAAGATGGGCATCAAGGGTTCGCCCACCACCGAGTTGTACTTCGAGAACTGCCGCATACCGGGCGATCGGATCATCGGCGAACCCGGCACCGGGTTCAAGACCGCACTGCAGACACTCGACCACACCCGCCCCACCGTCGGGGCGCAGGCCGTGGGCCTCGCGCAGGGCGCGTTGGACGCCGCCGTCGCCTACACCAAGGACCGCAAGCAGTTCGGCAAGTCGATCTCCGAGTTCCAGGGTGTGCAGTTCGAGCTGGCCGACATGGCGATGAAGGTCGAAGCGGCCCGGCTGATGGTGTACAGCGCCGCCGCGCGCGCCGAACGCGGCGAGCCGAATCTCGGATTCATCTCCGCGGCCGCGAAGTGCTTCGCCTCGGACACCGCGATGGACGTGACCGAGGCGGCCGTGCAGCTGTTCGGGGGCGCCGGATACACCACCGATTTCCCGGTCGAGCGGATGATGCGCGATGCCAAGATCACCCAGATCTACGAGGGCACCAACCAGATCCAGCGCGTCGTGATGTCGCGGGCGCTGCTGCGCTGATTCGGTGCTGATGCCGGCTGATCGGCAATTCGTTAGACATTCTCCAAATCGCACGTGGGACACCGGCGGCCCCGGTTATTATCGCGAACGTCATAACACTCGAGCCAGCGCAGGTTTGCCGCGGCGGCCAGGGGGTCTGAATGAGGGACACGGTCGTCCGTGCGTGCACCACATGACCGCCAACTGATCCCGGCGCGGGCCGCGGCCGCCGACTTCATGGTGGATCGGCGGACGCTGTCTTTGCTGCTCGTCGAGGATGATCGATCGGACGCGGTGCTGGTCGACGAGCTGATATCGGACGCCGTCACCGACATCAAGATGGTCTGGGCGCAATCGATGGCGCACGCGGAGCAGGAGCTATCGGCCGCGCGCCCCGATTGCGTGCTGCTGGACCTGAACCTGCCCGACGCCAGCGGAATCGACGCGCTCGACCGCATCGCCACACGGGATCCCACCGTCCCGATCGTCGTGCTGACCGGGCGCGACGACGAGCTGTTCGGTGCGAAGGCGGTCGCCGCCGGCGCGCAGGACTACCTGATCAAGGGGTCCGTCGAGCCCGAGATGCTGCGCCGCGCGCTGCTGTATGCGATCGAGCGAAAACGTGCCGAGCTCATCGCCGCGGACCTGCGTGCCAGCCAGGTCCGCGCGCGGGAGAACGCGTTGCTCGAGCGCGGCCTACTGCCGTCCGCGCTGCTGCTCGACGACCCGGGCGTCGACATCATCGCCCGCTACCGCCCAAGCCGCGAGAAGGCGCTGTTGTGCGGTGACTTCTACGACGTCGTACAAACTCCCGACCGGGTGGTGCACGTGCTGATCGGCGACGTCGCCGGGCACGGGCCGGACGAGGCGGCGTTGGGCGCGGCGCTGCGGATCGCCTGGCGCACGCTCACATTCGCCGGCGTCCACGGTGCGGACCGGATGCGGCAACTGGAGGGGGTGCTGCACGCCGAACGCGCCGAGATCGGCCTCTTCGCGACGGTGCTCAGCCTCGCGATACCGCCCGACGGCTCACCCATTGTCACGGTGCGGGCCGGTCATCCCGGGATGTTGCTGCACGGCCCCGGCACGGTGGAATGGGTCGAGCCGGATTTCGGGCCGGCTCTGGGCCTGCGCGCCGACGACTGGCCCGAGCACAAGGTGGAGCTGCCCGTCGATCATGCGCTCCTGCTGCTCACCGACGGACTGTTCGAGGGACATTCGGGGCAAGGCGACCGGCGCCTCGGCGAGGACGGCCTGCTCGAGCTGGGCCGGTCGCTCGCGGGACTGCCGGGCCCGGTGTTCGTCGACGCGCTGATCGACGGCGCCGAGGAATGTGCCCGATCCCACGGCGGGCTGACCGACGATATCGCGGTGCTCCGCGTCGAGCGGACCACCAGGTGACGACCGACCCCGACACTCCGGTGCGCGAACCACGGCTCACCGTGCTGGGATGGCAGGTCGTGGTCCTGTCCATCATGGGCGCAGTGGTGCTCGTCGGCGCTCTGACCGGATATGTGTTGCTCAATCGTACGGACGGGGTGTCGCGCGAGCTGAGCGACAACATTCGGCCGGCTCGCCTGGCCGCAAGCCAATTGCAGGCGGCGCTGCGCGACCAGGAAATCGGCGTCCGCGGGTATCTGATCTCCGCCAATCGCCAGTTCCTGGCGCCCTACTACGACGGGCAACGCGCCGAAGTGGCTGCGGCCGAAGACATCCGGCGCCACCTTGGCCGGCACGCCGACCTGATGGCCGACCTCGATGCCATCGAGAGGGCTGCCGGCGTCTGGCGGGCGAATTACACCGAGCCGCTCATCGCCAGCGTGGCCCCCAACACTCCCACCGTCATCAGCGGTGCCGCCGCGGAACGTGGCAAGGCCGAATTCGACCATCTGCGTGAGCTTTTCGACATGCAAAACACGCACCTGTTCCAGACGTGGGACAATACCGCCGCTGAGCTGAAGAGCGCCCAGGACTGGCGCAACGGGGTACTGGTCGCGATCCTGCTGCTGTTCGTCGTGACCGCGGGAGCCCTGGCCGCCCTGGTTCGAAGCACCGTCACCCTACCGCTGGCCGCGCTGGCCGCCGCCTGCCGGCGGATCACCAAGGGGGACTTCGGCGAAGTCATCGTGCCCCCGCGGCGGCCGAAGGACATTCGCGGCATCGCTACCGACGTGGAGAACATGCGGCAGAGGCTGGTGGAGGAACTCGACGCAATCCATTCGGCCCGAACGCAATTGCACGAGCGGGCGGTCGAATTGCGCCGTTCGAACACCGAACTCGAGCAGTTCGCCTACGTCGCGTCGCACGATCTGCAGGAACCTCTGCGAAAGGTCGCGTCGTTCTGCCAATTGCTGGAGAAGCGATACGGCGACCAGCTCGACGAGCGCGGCCTCGAGTACATCGGATACGCGGTCGACGGCGCGAAGAGGATGCAGGTGCTCATCAACGACCTGCTCACCTTCTCCCGCGTCGGCCGGCTGGGCAGCGTGCACACCGAGGTTGACCTTGATGCCGCGCTGCACACAGCACTGGAGAACCTGGCCGTCGCGATCCAGGAATCGGGCGCCGAGATCGTGCGGCCCACACAGCGGTTGCCGCGGATCGTCGGCGACCCCACCCTGCTGAGCATGCTGTGGCAGAACCTCATTGGCAATGCGGTGAAATTCCGGCTCGCCGAACGCACGCCGCGCATCGTCATCGAATGCCAGGCGGGCAGCGGTGAGCGCGATGGCCAATGGGTGCTGAGCGTGTCGGACAACGGCATCGGCATCGCCGAGGAGTTCACCGAGAAGGTCTTCACCATCTTTCAACGCCTGCACGGCCGTGAGCAGTACGCCGGGACGGGCATGGGTCTTGCCATGTGCAAGAAAATCGTCGAGCACCATGGCGGCACGATCCGAATCGACACGTCCTACACCGGCGGGACCCGCTTCGAATTCACTCTGCCGATTGTCCTCGGCGCACAACATCGGGAAACCTTAGAGGGAGCGCGACCTTGACACATGCAGGCAGACCAATTGACATCCTGCTCGTCGAAGACGATCCAGGAGACGAGCTCATCACTCGGGAAGCGTTCGAGCACAACAAACTTCAAAACAATCTGCACGTCGCACACGACGGCGAAGAGGGCCTGAACTACCTCTATCAGCGCAACGGGTACGAGGACGCGGTGCGCCCGGACCTGATCCTGCTCGATCTGAACCTGCCGAAATACGATGGGCGCCAACTGCTGGAAAAGATCAAGTCCGACTCCGACCTCTGCCGCATTCCCGTCGTCGTACTGACCACCTCCTCGGCGGAGGAAGACATCCTGCGCAGCTACAAGCTGCACGCCAACGCCTATGTCACCAAGCCGGTCGACCTCGACCAGTTCATGAAGGCGGTCCGGCAGATCGACGAGTTCTTCGTTCAGGTCGTCCGGCTGCCGGGCTTCTGAGCGCGCACACCTACCTTGCTGTCTCCGGTGCCCTGAGATACGTGCCGTTGTGTGCTCCGGCGGCGGGCGGGGGATCGGTGTTCACCGCGTCGAAGCTGGAGTAGCGCGCCGGGGTGCGGATCACCGTGATGGCCTCGTCACCGCTGCCGACGCGCAGGGCCAGGTCGTTCTCAGCGAACAGCGGGGTATCGACGACCTGCTTCCAGCTGTAGGCGAGGCAGGCCATCAGCCCGCCCTCGTGCAGCAGCTCGACCCATTCCGCGGCGGTCTTGGCGGCCAGGGCCGACTCGAGTTCCTCGGTCAGCTCCGGGTAGTTCAGCGCCCGCGCGCGCTGATCAACGAATCGCTCGTCGTCCAGCAGATCGGGCCGACCAATGATCTCGCACAGCTTGGCCCAATGCTTGGGCACATACGCGGACAGGACAAGATAGCCGTCGGATGCCCGGAAGGCGTCCGACGGCTGCGTGGCGAAACCAACTCCCTTGCGCTTCTTGGTATCTGGCTTGATTTCTGGCTTGGGTTTGGGCGGCTCGCTGGGCTTGTTCAGGTGCATTGTGAGCTGGTTGGCCTGCAGCCCCACCGCTACGTCGTACATCGCGACCCGGACCACGTCGGCCACCCCGTGACGCTCGCGGTTGAGCAGCGCGGCCAGCACCGCCTCGGCCAGCACGTGACCGCTGGCGTTGTCGACAAGCTGGAACGGGATGATCTGCGGTTTACCCGTGGGCGTGGGCATCCCGGTGGTCATGCCCGCCTCGGCCGCGACCATCAGGTCGACGCCCGGGCGCGTGCCGTGCGGGCCGTTACCGCCGAAAGCGCTCAGGCGGGCATAGATCAGTTTGGGGTTGCGCGATTGCAAGTCTTTGGGCCCCAACCCCATTCGTTCCATGACGCCGGGACGAAACCCCTCCAGCACGACGTCGGCGGTGTCGGCGAGCCGCAGTATCTGTTCCTTGACGTCGTCGTCGGTAAGATCCGCCGTCACCGACTTCTTGCCGCGGTTGTTCGGCAGGAAATACGTGGCCAGCGGCGGGCGACCGGGAAGGACCGCGGTAATCTGGCGGGCCGCCTCGCCGCCGGGCGCCTCGATTTTGATGACCTCGGCACCCAGGTCGGCCAGCACCTGCCCGGCCAGAGGCCCGGCCACATTCTGGGTGAAATCGAGTACCCGGAATCCGTCGAGGGGCTTCGCGGGCTTGCTGTTGGGCTCGCTGTCTGGCATGTCGGCCTCTAGTAGTAGTTCCTGCGAACCCAGGTGTTGTTGTCGGTTCGCGCCATGATTAGACAGAATAACGATACGGTCCCCGGGGCCCGACCGTGGCTGTGCAGTCGCTTAGTCGAGGCGATATCTGATGAGACGGGAGCTATTGGCCACCACCGCAACCGACGACGCGTTGTGCAGGATCGCCGCCAGCACGGGGGAGAGCGCCCCGCCCGCGCCGATGACCAGCCCGGCGGCGTTGACGGCGATGGACATGCCGTAGTTCTCGCGGATCACGTCGACCGCCCGGGAACCCAGGTCCCCGACGTCGAGCAGCCGATGCAGGTCGTCGTTGGCCAGGGCGACGTCGGCGGTTTCGACGGCGACGTCGGTGCCGGCCAGTCCCATCGCGATGCCGATGTCGGCGGCGGCCAGCGCCGGGGCGTCGTTGATGCCGTCGCCGACCATCCCGACGACATAACCCTCGCCCTGCAGTTCGCGCACCACCTCGAGCTTGTCCTCCGGCATCACCTCGGCGCGCCACTCGTCGATCCCGAGCTCGGCGGCGACGACCCGGGCGATGTCGGGATGATCCCCGGTGAGCATGACGATGCGGCGAATCCCGTTGGTCCGCAACTCCTTCAGCACCGCAGCCGCCTCGGGTCGCACCTCGTCGCGCAGGCTGATCAGCCCGACCAGGGTGCCGTCCACCGCGAGCAGCAGCGGGGTCTCCGCCTCGTTTCGCAGCTTGTCGACCCACTCCGAGGCCTTCTTCGACACCTTCACCTTTTCGGCCCGCAGCAGCGATGGGCTGCCCAGCAGCAGCGTCCGGCCGTCGGCCCAGGTCCGCATGCCCAGGCCCACCAGCACCTCGCACTCCTCGTGCGGCGGGATGGTGATGTGGCGTTCCTCGGTCGAGCGGATCACCGCTTCGGCCAGCGGGTGGCGCGAGTGAATCTCCGAGCTGGCCGCATACGCCAGCACCTGCTCGGGCTGCCAATCCTTATGCATTGCAACGATATTCGTCACGACCGGGCGCCCGACGGTCAGGGTCCCGGTCTTGTCGAAGACGATTGCGTCGACCCGGCCGGCCTGCTCCAGGTGGGAGCCGCCCTTGATGAGGATGCCGCGGCGCGCGCCATTGCCGATCGCGGCGCTGATCGCCGTCGGGGTGGCCAGGCCGACCGCGCACGGGCACGCGATCAGCAGCATGGTCATCGCCCGGCGGACGTCACCGGTGATCGCCAGGGTGATCGCCGACACGACGAACGAGGTGGGAACGAAACGGCGAGAGAAGTTTTCGCCGACCGTCTGGATGGGTGCACGGTCGTGCTGCGCCTCCTCGACGCGGGCGATGATGCGGCCGATGGTGGTCTGGTTGCCGACGGCCTCCGCGCGCACCACGAGGCGTCCGCGCACCACGACCGAACCGGCGTGCACGCGCGAGCCCACCACGACGCTGACCGGCAGGGTTTCCCCGGTGATCGCGGATTGGTCGACGACCGCCTCGCCGTCGACCACCTCCCCGTCCACGGGTATCGCGACGTGGTCGTGGACCACCACGTCGTCGCCGATCTCCACGCTGTCGATCGGCACCTGTATCTCGGTGCCCGCGCGCGGGCCCTCGGTGAGCCGGATCCACGCCGTGTCCTGGCTGCCGCGCAGCAGGTCGGAGATGGCCCGCCGGGTCCGGCGCAGCGTCAGATCCTGAAGGTACTCACCGATGTTGAGCAACCACAGCACGGTCAGCGCGACCACGTTCTCGCGCAGGATCAGGCTGGCCACGGTCGCGGCGGACACCAGCGCATCGGTGCCGGCCCTACCGGAACGCAGCGAGCGCAACGCGCCGCGCAGGAACGGGTAGCCGGTGAAGACGGTGACGCCGGTGGCGACCAGCCGGCCACTCGGGCCCAGCAGCGGCGGCCGGGCGAACACGTAGCGGCGCACGCCGAGCAGCGCCAGCGCAGCACCGCCGATGACCATGCGCAGCACGTCGGCGTTGCGGATCTCCGACGAATGCGGTGCCCGGGCCGGGATCAGTTCGGCGGCAACGCGTTCGGCGCCACTGATCGCCGCCAATATTGCGGGGCGGTCGCAGCGCTGGGGCGAATACCACACGACGACCGACCCGGTGCGCGGGTAGGCGTGCACGGTGCGCACGCCGTTCTCTTTGGCGACGGCCTCTTCGACCGCGACCGCGCGCCGCGAGTTGCCGCGGACCCAGCTGACCGAAACCCGCATGCGTCCGGCCGCGTCCGAAAGCACCGCCAGGGCAGGATCGTTCGCCTGTATCAAGCGATCAGTGCTCGTGAGCGTCGCTGATGGACGGGGTGGGCGCCTCCTCGCCGACGCGCTCGCGGGCTTCGGCCATGACGTCGGCGAGCTTGAGGCGGGCCGACTCGGCGGCTTCCTCGGCCTTGCGGGTGCCGCGCAAACCAAGCTCGGCCGCCGACACCGCGGTCTCGTGCAACGGCGCCTTGGCCACGGCCTTGCGCACCACCTCGTAGGCCGTCACGCCGACCAGTCCGGTGAACACCGTCCCGGCCGCCTTTGCCAATAGCCCGAACCCCGCCATTGCCTTACCTCCCTGTCGCCACGGCCTCAGCGCTGCTTTCCCGACCGTAACATCGAAATATTGCGATATCAATATGGATTGGGTTCAGAGGACGCGGGTTACCTTTTCGGTCTCGATCCGGCGCTGCAGAGCCGAGGGATCGGGATTGGCGACCTGCACCAGCGACCCGCCCACGGCCATGATGGCCAGCAGGTGATCCACCAACTCGGCAGGCCCGGGCCACGACGCGGTGGACAGCACGCGATCCTTCGACGTCAAACCGCTTGCCGCCGCGGAACTCTCACAGTCGGTCAGAATTTCTTCGGCGGCCCGGCCGTCCAGTGCGGGACCGGGATGGTGCTCCGGAACTATCTGGTCGCCGTGCACCCGCACCGCGGTCGCATAGTCGGTGACACCGATCGGCAGATCGGGTGCCGCGCGGCCGAACGGATCCAGCGACAGCACCGCCACCTCGGCCCCGGGCTCGACGAGCCCGTCCGCCTCCTGCAGCCGGTCGGCGGTGCACAGCGCCAAGTCAGCCGGGTCGCCCGCGCCGAGCACCGCCTCGGCGCCGATCCACCACACCCCGAACAAGACCGCCGCGGTCTGCCAGTGGGCCGGCAACAGGATCGCGATCCGGCTGGCCGGGCCGGCGCCGAGCTCGTCGCGCAGCAGGTTGCCGGTCTTGGCGGCCCAGTTCGCCAGCGTCACCGCGGACAGCTCGATGCGCTCGCCGGTGGCGTCGTCGTAGTAAGTGATGCGCGGACGGACCGGGTCGGCCCGCAACATCGGATCCAGGATCATCCCAGAAAGTGTTGTTAGCGTCGATTCATGCACCGCTTGGTCAGTTTATGCACTCCGGCTTGTCCGAGCCGGCGGTGAGGATCGGCGAGGGCGCCGGGACATTGGGGTCGGCGGCGGCCGCTTGGTCGGAAAGCTTGGCGGGCATGATCGTTCCGCTGCCGGACAGCCCGGAGCCCGGACCGGTGTAGTCGTTGGCCAGCACCACCTTGACCGCTCCGGGTGCCAGCGACGTATCCGGGACGACCGGCAACCCGCCGAGTTCCTTGGACACCTCCTGCGCGCCCAGGTCGTCGGTCTTGGCGGCCCGCACCTGGCTGCCCTGCACATGCCCGCCGTCGTTGTTGCCCACGGTACCGGTGACAAACCCCTTGGAGCTCAACACATCTGCCACCGCAGCGGCCAGCCCGTTGATGTCGGTGTCGTTGACGACGCTGGCCGTGGTCTTGGCGGGCGTGTACGCGAGCTCCTCGGTCTTGCCCTGAGCCTGATCGTTCAGCAGGCCGGCCACCCAGTCCGCGACCTGGTGTGCGTCCACCCGCACCACGCTTTGCGTGCCGTCGTCACTCCAGCCGGCGCCGTCGAGGACCGGGATGGTGGCGAACGCGACATTGCCCCCGGCCAGCTTCTGCATCTGCTGGACGAAATCCATGACATCCCAGCCCTGGGAGATCACCACGGAGCGCTGGACGGCGGCCTGCAAACGCTTCACCGTCGCCGGGCTGGACAGCGTCTTGCTCGAGATGATCTTGTGGGCCAGCGAGGCCATCACCACCTGCTGACGCACCACGCGGTCCAGGTCGCCGCGCGGCAGCTCGTGGCGCTGGCGGACGAAGCTGAGCGCCTGCGGACCGTCGAGCCTTTGCTGGCCGGCGGGAAAGTCGGCGCCCGAGAGTGGTTCGAACACAGGCTCTTTGAGGCAGACGTCGACGCCGCCGAGCGCGTCGGTGATCAACGCGAACCCGAGCAGCCCGATCTCGGCGTAGTGGTCGACGGTGACCCCGGTGAGGTCGGCGACGGTCTTGATCAGGGCATCGCGGCCGGCCTCGGTGCCCTGCGCCGCGGCTTCGGCGGCGGACGCGCCGGCCTTGACGAGGCTGACCCGCTTGGCCTCCCGGGTCTGGCCGTAGACGCCGTTGATCTTCGTCTTGCCCAATCCGGGGGCGGCGACGTAGGAGTCCCGCGGAATCGAGATCGCGGTGGCCGACTTCCCGTTGTTCGGTATCCGGACCAGGATGATGGTGTCGGTGTTGGTCGCTTCCTCGTCGCCGGCGCGCAGCGTTTCCAGTTCCTCGGCGGACAACGGGTTGCCGTGGGCGTCGGTGCGGCTGTCCATGCCGACCAGCAGGATGTCGATCGCGCCGTCGTCGCCGCCCTTGCCCAGCGAGGGTGCCGACATGTGGAAGATGCCGTCTTCGAAGGACCGAACGTTGTTCCAGGCGACCCCCGTGCCGATGACGACCAGGACGGCCAGGGCAGTGGCAACCGCACGAACCACACGTTGCACAGGCATCACATTAGGTTACTTGTGACACACCCGCTTCTCGGGTAGCCGGCCGCGGCGTGGCCCGGGCTTCTCGGCGCATGCCAGACTCGAGGCATGTCGGGCGGCTCAGGAAGGCTAGTCATCACCGGTGCCGGGGGGCAGCTCGGCAGCCGCCTGGCGGCCCGGGCCGCCGCCCAGGGCCGCGACGTGCTGGCGCTGAGCTCGTCGCAATGGGACATCACCGACCCGGCCGCGGCCGAGCGGATCGTGCGGGACGGCGACGTCGTGCTGAACTGCGCGGCGTACACCGACGTCGACGGTGCCGAGAGCGCCGAGGCGGCCGCGTACGCGGTCAACGCCACCGGCCCGGAACACATCGCCCGGGCCTGCGCGGGCGCCGGCGCCCGACTGATCCACGTCTCCACCGACTTCGTGTTCAACGCCGACCTCGGCCCTGAGGGCGCCGCATCCCGCCCCTTCGAACCCGGCGACGACACCGCGCCGCAGGGCGTATACGCCCGCACCAAGCTCGCCGGGGAACGCGCCGTGCTGGCGGCACTGCCCGACGCGGTCGTGGTGCGCACCGCCTGGGTGTACACCGGCGGCACCGGCCGGGACTTCGTCGCCGTCATGCGCCGGCTGGCCGCCGGGGACGGCCCCGTCGACGTGGTCGACGACCAGGTCGGCTCGCCCACCTACGTCGGCGACCTGGCCGACGCGCTGCTGCAGATCGCCGACGACCGCGTGCCCGGCCCCGTCCTGCACGCCGCCAACGAGGGCGCGGTCTCGCGATTCGAGCTGGCCCGCGCGGTCTTCGAGGAATGCGGCGCCGATCCGGCGCGGGTGCGCCCGGTCAGCAGCGCACACTTTCCACGGCCGGCGCCGCGGCCGAGCTATTCGGCCCTGTCGAGCCGGCAGTCGGCGGCGGCGGGCCTGCGGCCGCTAAGGCACTGGCGTGCAGCGCTTGTCGCGGCGCTGGCGGCCTCGGGCCAGGGATCGACCGATACGCTCTACGCGTGACTGACGTCCTGCCGGTCGTGACGGTGACCTACTCGCCGGGCCCGCACCTGGAGCGGTTCCTGGCCTCGTTGTCGTTGGCCACCGAGCGTCCGGTCAGCGTGGTGCTGGCCGACAACGGCTCCACCGACGGAACGCCGCAGGCCGCCGTCGAGCGCTATCCCAACGTCCGGCTGTTCGATACGGGCGCCAACCTCGGCTACGGGACCGCGATCAATCGCGCCGTCGCCCACCTCGACGAGGTCGGCCAGCCGTGGGTCGACGACTGGGTGATCGTGGCCAACCCCGACGTGCAGTGGGGTCCGGGCAGCATCGACGCGCTGCTGGACGCCGCGACCCGCTGGCCGCGCGCGGGCGCGCTGGGTCCGCTCATTCGGGATCCGGACGGCTCGGTGTATCCGTCGGCGCGGCATCTGCCCAGCCTGATCCGTGGCGGCATGCACGCCGTGGTCGGGCCGTTCTGGAAGCGCAACCCGTGGACGGCCGCATACCGCCAGGAGCGGCTCGAGCCCAGCGAACGGCCAGTGGGCTGGCTGTCGGGCTCGTGCCTGCTGGTGCGCCGGTCGGCGTTCAGCAGCGTCGGCGGCTTCGACGAGCGCTACTTCATGTATATGGAGGACGTCGACCTCGGCGACCGGCTCGGCAAGGCGGGCTGGTCGAGCGTCTACGTCCCGTCGGCGGAAGTCCTGCACCATCGCGGCCACTCCACCGGGCATGACCCGGCCAGCCACCTCGCGGCCCACCACAAGAGCACCTACCTTTTTCTCGCCGACCGACACGCGGGTTGGTTGCGCGCGCCCCTGCGCTGGACATTGCGGGGATCGCTCGCGGTTCGTTCTCGTCTGATGGTGCGCAGTTCACGGCGCACGTCCCGCAGGCAGCGACTGGCAGAAGGGCGGCACTGAGTTGGCTAACCCGTTGGCAGGCAATCAAATCGACGCGGTGGTGCTGGTCGGCGGCAAGGGCACCCGGCTGCGGCCGCTGACCCTGTCGGCGCCTAAGCCGATGCTGCCGACCGCGGGGGTGCCGTTCCTCACCCACCTGTTGTCGCGGATCGCAGCGGCGGGCATCGAGCACGTCATCCTGGGCACGTCGTATCAGGCCGCGGTGTTCGAGGCCGAGTTCGGCGACGGCTCCAAGCTGGGCCTGCAGATCGACTACGTGACCGAGGAGCGCCCCCTGGGCACCGGCGGCGCGATCGCCAACATCGCCGGCCAGCTGCGGCACGACACCGTGATGGTGTTCAACGGCGACGTGCTCTCCGGCGCCGACCTGGGCCAGCTGCTGGATTTCCACCGGACCAACTCCGCCGACGTCAGCCTGCACCTGGTGCGGGTGGGCGACCCGCGGGCCTACGGCTGTGTGACCACCGACGAGCGGAACCGGGTCGTCGCTTTTGTCGAGAAGTCGGAGGATCCGCCGACCGATCAGATCAGCGCGGGCACCTATGTGTTCGAACGCCACATCATCGACCGGATTCCGCGCGGCCGCGAGGTTTCGGTCGAACGCGAGGTGTTCCCCTCGCTGCTGGCCGACCCGGACGTCAAGGTGTGCGGCTACGTCGACGCCACGTACTGGCGCGACATGGGCACCCCGGAAGACTTCGTGCGCGGATCGTCGGATCTGGTGCGCGGCATCGCCCCGTCGCCGGCCCTGCACGGCCACCGCGGCGAGCAGTTGGTGCACGACGGCGCGGCGGTGTCGCCCGGCGCGCTGTTGATCGGCGGCACCGTCGTCGGCCGTGGCGCCGAGATCGGCCCGGGTGTGCGGCTGGACGGCGCGGTGATCTTCGACGGCGTCAAGGTCGAGGCGGGCAGCGTGATCGAGCGTTCGATCCTCGGCTTCGGTGTTCGCGTCGGTCCGCGGGCGCTGATCCGCGACGGCGTGATCGGCGACGGCGCCGACATCGGCGCGCGCTGCGAGTTGCTGCGCGGCGCCCGGGTCTGGCCGGGCATCTCCATTCCCGACGGCGGCATTCGCTACTCGTCCGACGTCTAGGTTTCCCTTGTGCGCCGAACGTGCGTCTGGCCGCACGCTCGGCGTCGAATGTGCGGCTAGCCGCACGCTGGGCGGTTAATGAGTCGCGCGGGCGACGAGGTAGGCCAGCGCGTGGTCGGTACCGTCCGGCAACGCGTCGGCGGGCCACCACTGCAGGTCGTCCGACTCCTCGCTGATCGCGATCTGCGCGCCGGGCGGCGCTTGCGCGACGAATTGCAGGTCGAGGTGCCGCGTCGGCACGCCCAGCGAGCACACCACGGGGTGCACATGCACCGCGGCCAGCTCGGGCGCGATGCGCAGGCCGGCGATGCCCGATTCCTCGGTGGCCTCGCGCAGCGCCGCGGACACGATGTCGGGGTCCTCCTCGTCGCAGTGCCCGCCGAGTTGCACCCAGCGGCCGACGCGGGGGTGCAGGGTCAACAGCACCCGGGTGCCGCTGTCGTCGAGGACCAACGTCGACGCGGTGACGTGTCCGGGCACGCACTCCCGACGGCAGGCGTCGGCATGGCCGTGCACGAACGCCAGCACGGCGTGCCGCAACGAGTCCTGTCCCGGATCGGGCGCCCGCCACTCGGTGAGAATCGAGAGCGCGGAGTCCCGAACGCTCACCGGGAGCCTCGCTTGCTCCGGCGAGCGCGCAGCGCCGCCCATGCCGACCGGCACTGCGCCACCACATCCGGCGACCAGCCGAGCCCGTCGATCAGGACTCGACGGTCCACCAGGTCGAGTGCCTTGTCGATCTCGTTGGCCTTCAACAAAAGGTCGACGTCGCAGGCGAGTTCGGCGCCGGCGTAGGCCGGCGGGGGAATGGGCAGCTGCTCGGCTTCCCGCGGCTCCAACTCCAAAATCCCTCCGCCGTAGCTGCGGCCCATGATCTCGGCGAAGGCAAACGTCGCGCTGTTGTGGAACACGGCGGCAACCGCGCACGCGTCTATCTGGGAGTGGACGTGTGGGGCGAGCCGGAGCCGATGCACGGTGTCGGTGCTCGTCGCCGCGACGGCGTTGACGGTCAGCCGTGGCGCGCTGTGGATCTGGCGCAGCATGAAGAGGTCGGGAATCCACAACGACGGCGTGCCCCACCAGGGCGTGCGGATCGAGCACTTGTAGCCGCGGTGCACGCCGGCCGCCTCACCCGCGGCGATGTGCGCGAGCAGGGCGGGATCGCTCGGATCGCGGGGAGCGTCGAGCAACCAGGTCCGGTGTCCGGCCGCGAGATCGCTTGCGCGGCAGTCGGTGTCGTATACCAGGCCGGTGAGCTGCGCGCTGCGCGAAACGAGCGGGACGCAGTGCGGGGTGAGTGCGAGTTCGCGGGCTTGCGCATCGGTGAGGGTGAAGAAGCTGTTGCGCCCGGTCACGACGCCGACGTCCACGTCGGCCACAGAGCCGAGCCGGGTCAGGGTGTCGGATCCCTTGAGCGTGCGCAGCAGCCGGATCGCCGCGGGGTCCAGAAAATACTTGGTCCACTTCTCCTTTTCGTGCAACAGCGCCGGGGCCGACTCGACGTCAAGCTCGGCATCGGCCAGGGCTTCGGCGTCTCTGAGATGGACCGTGCGTATCCGCGCCGGCCCGGAACCGACGACGCCGCAGAACAATACGACCTCCTGCAGGATCCCGTCGAACACCAACCGCTCGAATGTCAGCAGCGTGATCGCAGAGAACCGGCTCAGCAGAAAGTCGCGCAACTGCGCGGCGTAGCCGACTTGAAGCAACTCGGCGGGAAGGACGAGGCCCACGCGCCCGCCGTCGCGCACCAGCACGGTGGCGGCGACGACGAAGGGCACCCAGGCGTTGGTCAACCTGCTGGGGCGCAGGCGCTCGCGCCGCATGAGCTCCAGAGCCGGCTCCCGCTGATCGGATGCCCAGTTGCCGAACCGGATGTAGGGCGGGTTTCCCGCGACCCCGTCCCAGTCGGCGGCCTCGGTATTCGCGAGCCAGGTGAACAGGTTTTCGGTGTCGACTGGAGCGAACTGCCGCGCCTTGACCGCCTCGCCCGCGACGAGTTCGACGCCCTGTGCCCGGGCGCCGAGCGCGGCGAGCTCGCGCAGGATTCGGCCGTCGCCGCAGGACGGTTCCACGATGCGCGGGCCGGCTTCCCGCACCCAGCGGGCCAGGAACCGGGCCACCGGGGCCGGGGTGTAGTAGCCGCCGCGAACCTTGTCGGCCGAGGCCGCCGCCTTGCCCGCGAACGTCGTCATCGGCCCAGTATCACTTGCGGATCAACAGATCCCCGGCGTCCGGCGCCGCGTCGCGCAATCCGGTCGGCTCCGCGGGGTAGCCGATCGCGATGGCGCCCAACGGCTCCCAATCGGACGGCAGCTCGAGCTCGGCGCGGACCAGGTCGGCGGCGAAGATCGTCGAGCCGATCCAGCAGCTGCCCAGCCCGCGCACCGCCAGCGCGACCAGCAGCGCCTGCACGGCCGCGCCGACGGCGACCGTGAACATCGTGTGCTCGGCGCCGGTGCGGTTGGCATCGGGATAGCTGTGCGCGCCGTCGGGGACCAACATCGGGATGACGACCTCGGGTGCGTCGTAAAGGATCTGGCCGCGGGCAACCCGGCGTTCGATCGAGTCCGCGGGCCGGCCGTCGCCGGCAAGGTCGGCGCGCCACTTGTCCTTCATCCGGTCCAATAGCCGGGCCCGGGTGGCCGGAGTCCGCAGCCACACGAACCGCACCGGGCGGGTGTGGTGGGGGGCCGGCGCGGTGAGGGCCTCGGCGACGGCGGCCTCCACCAGGTTTGGCGGCACCGGCTCGCCGCTGAACCGGCGCACCGATCGGCGCAACAGTTGGGCCTGCCGACGACCCAACTCGATCGCTTCGGCGGTACCGAGCCAGAACAGGTCTTCCTCGCCGGGGCGCAGCAGCTGCCGGGCGGTGGTGCCGTCGTCGGACACGACGCGCTTGGGTAGCCCGCGCACCACGGCCACCGGAACGGCGGTCAGTTTGCCCTTGACCAGGTCGGCGGCGGCCGCGATCTCGTCGGCGATCGCGATCTCGGTGACGATCAGTTCGTTGCCGTGCTGGTCGACGGCCCCCGAATAGCCGTGCAGCACAGTCAGACCCGCCGCGCCGACGGCCGCATCGGTCTGACCGTTGCGCCAGGCGCGGCCCATCGTGTCGGTGATGACCACGGCGACGTCGACGCCGAGCCGCTCGCGCAGGCCGGCGCGCAGCGCGGCAGCGCTGGCGTCGGGGTCGACGGGCAGCAGCGCGAGCTCGTCGCCGCCGACGTTGGAACCGTCCACGCCCGCGGCGGCCTGCACCAGCCCGAGCCGGTTCTCGGTGATCAGGGTCCGGCCCTTGCGTGCGAGCACGCGGACCGCCTCGTCGTCGACCAGCTTGCGCCGCAGCCGATCGCGCTCCTCGGCGTCCCGCGGCGCCTGCACCAGCCGGCCCTCGCACTTGGACACGACCTTGCTGGTGACCACCGCGACGTCGCCGTCGCGCAGCCAGGGCGCCGCGGCGGCCAGCGCCGCGCTCAGGTCGTCGCCGGGCCGGAACTCGGGGAGCCCGGGCACGGGCAGGATCTCGATCGCCGCGGCGGTGCCATGCTCTTTTGAACGGTCGGTCACGCCGTCACGCCCGCAAGGTCCAGCCCGGCGCCGACCATTTCGGCCGTCGCCTGCGGGTCGGTCATCAACAGCGGCACCGAGCGCACCGCGATCCCCTCGATGTCGGCCTGGTCGCCCTCGTGCACCAGCCAGCAATCCAGTATGCCGGTGTCGCGACGCGCCCCGTAGTGCCGGCCGACCGCTTCCGCGGTGGATTCGACCCCGATCACGGAAAGGCACGCATCGGCCATGCCGCGCAACGGCTTTCCGCCGATGATCGGCGAATAGCCGACGACCGGGGCGCTGGCTCCCCGCAGCGCGCCGCGGATGCCCGGGACGGCCAGGATGGCGCCGACGCTGACCACCGGGTTGGACGGCGCCAGCAGGATGACGTCCGCGTCGCCGATGGCGGTGACCGCTTCGGTTGCGGCGCTGGCCTTTTCGGCGCCGACGAAGGCGAAGCTGTGGGTCGGCACCCGCGCCCGGTAGCGCACCCACCACTCCTGGAAGTGGATCGCGCGGCGGCTGCCGTCCGCCGGATCGGTGATCACCACGTGTGTCTCGCAACGGTCGTCGGTGGCCGGCAGCAATCGTGCGCCGGGTTGCCAGCGGTCGCACAGCGCCGTGGTGATCTGCGACAGCGGGTAGCCCGCCTGCAGCATCTGGGTGCGCACCAAGTGGGTGGCAAGATCGCGGTCGCCGAGTTCGAACCAGTCCGGCTGCACGCCATAACGCGCCAATTCCTCTTTGGCATGCCAGGTTTCGTCGCGGTGACCCCAACCCCGTTGTGGATCGACGCCTCCACCTAAGGTATACATGCAGGTGTCCAAATCCGGGCAGACACGTAAGCCATGGATCCACGCGTCATCACCGATGTTGACGATCGCGGTTAGCTCGTGGCTGGTGGTTTCAGCATCGGGGCGCTGTTGCGCCGCGAACTGACCCAGGCCGAGCAGCTGCTGGACGCCAAGCAGGAACCGGGCGCCACCGACCCCACCGACCAGCACGGTGACCTTCACACCGCACGACAGTACCGGCCGGCGACGCACGGCATGCCGGCCACCAAGTGGGCCATAAAAGCCCATTTCGACCAGCACAATTGGGAAACTTGGGACAGTTGTGACCGACACGCCGAGCGTCAATAACAACAGAAACGCCGAAATTTGATCACGAGATGATATGGAAATGCGCCGAAGTGCTTGACCGGGCAGCTCAACCCGTGTCTAATCACATCAGTGTCATTTCCCGGTTGGCCGGCCGGTTCCGGTGTCGCAGACCGAGATTCGATCACTTGTTCGAATTGTCTGTACATCAGAACAGTGGCAACAAATCACTCTCTCAAAATCAACCTGAGGAGGCGGACGACGCATGTCTTATGAACACCTTCGGGGCGTTATGACAAGCACACCGCACACCACCATTGGTGCGACGCCGGCGCCAATTGCGCGTCCGCACCTGACCGTGGTTCCCGATGCCCCAGTGGCATTCGAACCCGAGCCCCTGCCGCCGACCGCCGATCAATGGCAGGACCGCGCGCTGTGCGCGCAAACCGATCCAGAGGCCTTCTTTCCCGAGAAGGGTGGTTCCACCCGCGAGGCCAAGAAGATCTGCCTGGGTTGCGAGGTGCGTCATGAGTGCCTGGAATACGCCCTGGCGCATGACGAACGCTTCGGCATCTGGGGTGGTCTGTCCGAGCGCGAGCGCCGTCGCCTCAAGCGCGGCATCATCTGACCCGCTTCAGACCCGCCCCAAATCTGACCCCGCCCAGCGTCATTCGTCGTCGATCGTCGGGTCGATGACCGAGGGTTCCACGTCCAGATAGATGGCCACCTGAGCAACCAGGATTTCGTGCAGCAACTCGCCAAGTTCGACGGTGTCCTTCGCCCGTCTCTCGATCGGCTTGCGGAACAACACAATTCGCGCGCGTGTCGCATTGCCGCGGACGTCGACGCCCGCCGGTATCAAGCGGGCCAGTGCGATCGGCCCATCGGCGATGACCTCGGGCGGCCACTGCACACTCTCCGGGTCCTTGGCGGTGATACGCGGGATCTCATCGACGGCCACGTCGAGCTCCGACACCCGGTCTTGCCAGCGCCGCTCGATGGGTTCGTATGCCTCGAGCACCGCCATGTCGAACCGCTCGGCGCGGCTGCGCCATCCCGGTACCGTCGGCGGCAACAGCGGACCGCGCATATCGCGGCCCCGCCGCGTGGCCCGGTGTGCAGCCGAGCGGCCCCCCGACGGGCCCTGAGACCAGCCACCGCGCGGGGAGCTGCGCGAATCGCCGCGGGAATCATTCACTGGGCCCGATGGTAACGGTTGAACATCGGGGGTCGAACGGTTGCGCGTGTCCGGCGCTTCCGCGGCGTTTGTCCACGATAGCCTTTCGTCGTGAACGTTCCCCGTCGCTGTTGCCGGCCCGGGTGTCCGCACTATGCCGTGGCGACCTTGACGTTCGTCTACTCGGACTCGACGGCAGTGGTAGGCCCGCTCGCCACCGCGCGCGAACCGCATTCCTGGGATCTGTGCGTCGGCCATGCCGGCCGGATCACCGCGCCGCGCGGCTGGGAACTGGTGCGCCACGCCGGCCCGCTGCCCAATCCCGATGAGGACGACCTGGTGGCGCTGGCGGACGCGGTGCGCGAGGTCCCGGGCGGTGGCGGGGTGCCCTATGGCGGCGCAACCGCGATGAACGGCTTCTCCGCCGACCCGGCTCTGCGCCCCGCCGGGGCCCATGCCACCGCGCCCAGCGGCGGTCTGCTCGCGCCGCCCGAGCAGCGTTCCGGACGCCGCCGCGGGCATCTGCGCGTGCTGCCCGACCCCAGTGACTAGCCGCGATTAACACCGGCGACTAGCACCGCGCACCGTTTGGACCCGTAACCTTGGCGGGCCGATAGGCTGGCTGCCAAGAGTCCAAGAAGAGTCCAAGCAAGTAGTCGTCAGGAGCCTCCGCATGTCCCGGCCCGCCGCGGCTATCCGCCGTGTCATCAAGGCTTACGACGTACGCGGGCTGGTGGGCGAGGAGATCGACGATTCGTTGGTCGCCGACGTCGGCGCCGCGTTCGCCAGGTTGATGCGCGCCGACGGGGCGCAGCGGGTGGTCATCGGCCGCGACATGCGGGATAGCTCGCCGTCGCTCGCCGCGGCCTTCGCGGCCGGGGTCAACAGCCAGGGCCTCGACGTCGTGCGCATCGGTTTGTCGTCCACCGATCAGCTCTATTTCGCTTCGGGATTGTTGGACTGCCCCGGCGCGATGTTCACCGCGAGCCACAACCCGGCGGCCTACAACGGCATCAAGCTCTGCCGGGCGGGGGCCAAACCCGTCGGCGCGGACACCGGGCTCCAGGTGATCAGCGGCGAAGTGATCGCCGGAGTACCGACGTATGACGGGCCGCCGGGCGATATCTCCGATCGGGACGTGCTCGCGGACTACGGCGAGTTTTTGCGCTCACTGGTGAACACCTCGGGGCTGCGTCCATTGCGGGTGGCGGTGGACGCCGGCAACGGCATGGCCGGGCACACCGCGCCCGCCGTGCTGGGCGCGATCGACTCGATCACGTTGTTGCCGTTGTACTTCGAGCTCGACGGTTCGTTCCCCAATCACGAGGCCAATCCGCTCGACCCGGCGAACCTGGTGGACCTGCAGCGCTACGTGCGCGAGACCGGCGCCGATATTGGGCTGGCCTTCGATGGCGACGCCGATCGCTGCTTCGTGGTCGACGAACGCGGGATGCCGGTTTCGCCGTCGACGGTGACCAGCCTGGTGGCCGCCCGCGAGCTGGGTCGCGAGATCGGCGCCACCGTTATCCACAACGTGATCACCTCGCGCGCCGTGTCCGAATTGGTCACCGAGCGCGGCGGCACCCCACTGCGCTCGCGGGTCGGGCATTCCTACATCAAAGGATTGATGGCCGAGACCGGCGCGATTTTCGGCGGCGAGCACTCGGCGCACTACTACTTCCGCGACTTCTGGGGCGCCGATTCCGGGATGCTGGCGGCGCTTTACGTGCTGGCCGCCCTCGGCGAGCAGCATCGGCCGCTGTCGGAGTTGACCGCCGACTACCAGCGCTACGAATCGTCGGGCGAGATCAACTTCAAAGTCGACGACGCGTCGCGGTGCGTGGACGCCGTGCTGAAGTCGTTCGGCAGCCGGATTCACTCGATCGACCACCTGGACGGGGTGACCGTGGATTTGGGCGACGGCAGCTGGTTCAACCTGCGCAGCTCCAACACCGAGCCGCTGCTGCGGCTCAACGTGGAGGGCCGCAGCACCGAGGACGTCGACGCGGTGGTTCAACAGGTCAGCGCCGAGATCGCCGCCGAAACCCAAACCCCAGAGGCCGCCCGGTGAACGCCACCGGAGCAATCGATCTCGAGGACACCGACGGCCTGCTCGGCGCCGACCGGGCCGGCCTGCTGCGGGCCGCGTCGTCGGCCGGCGCGCAGGTTCGCGCCGTTGCCGCCGCCGCCGAGGAAGGCGCACTGGATTCGCTGCGCGTCGACGACCGGCCGCGCAGCATCATCTGGGTGGCCGGCCGCGGGACCGCCGAGACCGCGGGGACGCTGCTGGCCGCGACGCAGGGCGGCGCAGCGTCGGCGCCGATCGCGCTCGCCGACGACGCCCCGCCGTGGATCGGCCCGCTCGACGTGCTGATCGTCGCGGGCGACGACCCCGGCGACCCCGCGCTGGTCGGGGCCGCCGCGACCGGGGTGCGCCGCGGCGCGCGGGTCGTCGTGGCGGCGCCGTACGAGGGCCCGCTGCGCGACTCCACGGCCGGGCGCGCCGCGGTGCTTGGGCCGCGCCTGTCGGTTCCCGACGAGTTCGGACTGCCGCGCTACCTGGCCGCCGGCCTGGCCGTGCTGAAATGTGTAGACCCCGCACCCGACATCGATCTGGCGCTGCTCGCCGACGAGCTGGACGCCGAGGCGCTGCGCAACAGTGCAGCCCGCGAGCTATTCACCAACCCGGCCAAGATGATTGCCGCGCGCATCTCCGACGCCCGAGTGGCGCTGGCCGGCGACTGCGCCGCGACGCTGGCGCTGGCCCGCCACGGCAGTTCGGTGCTGTTGCGGATCGCCCACCACGTCACGGCGGCGACCGGGCTTGCGGATGCGGTGGTGGCGCTGCGCGCGAGCTCGGAGTCGGGGTCCGGGTTTGGCGAAGCGCCGTCCGCCGTGGACGCTCTCTTTCATGACGAGCAAATCGACGGACCACTGCCCGAGCGACTCCGGGTGCTCGCGCTCACGTTGGCCGGCGAGCGCACGGTGGTGGCCGCGCGCGTCGCCGGGCTGAACGAGGTCTACCTCATCGCGGCCGAGGATGTGCCCGAAGCGCCCGGGGGTGTGGGCGGGTCCGCCGGTCTGGTCGGGGCGTCCGCTCCGGGTGGTGCCGCACGCACCGAGCAGCAACTGGCAGTATTAGCCGTTCGGCTGGAGATGGCCGCCGTTTACTTGAGACTGGCGCGGGGATAGAAAACAAGTGGAACTGCTTCGCGGGGCGTTACGGACGTACGCATGGGGATCGCGCACCGCCATCGCCGAATTCACCCGGCGTGCGGTGCCGGCCGCGCACCCGGAAGCCGAACTCTGGTTCGGCGCCCACCCGGGCGACCCGGCGTGGCTGGAAACGGAGCAGGGCGAAATCTCGTTGATGGAGGCGCTGGTCGCCGACCCCGAGGGACAGCTCGGTCCATGCTCGCGCGCCCGCTTCGGTGATGTGCTGCCGTTCTTGGTCAAGGTGCTGGCCGCCGACGAGCCGCTGTCCCTGCAGGCCCACCCGAGCGCCGAGCAGGCGGTCGAGGGTTACCTGCGTGAGGAACGGTTGGGAATTCCGGTGTCCTCGCCGGTGCGCAACTATCGCGACACCTCGCACAAGCCCGAGTTGCTGGTGGCGCTGGAGTCGTTCGAGGCGCTGGCCGGATTTCGCCCGGCGTCGCGCACCGTCGAGCTGCTGCGGGCGCTTGCGGTTTCCGACCTCGACCCATACATCGATCTGCTCAACGACCAGTCCGACGCCGACGGGCTGCGCGCGCTGTTCACCACCTGGATCACCGCGCCGCAGCCCGACCTCGACGTGCTGGTGCCCGCCGTGCTGGACGGCGCCATCCAGTACGTCAGCACGGGCGCAACGGAATTCGCCGCCGAGGCCAAGACGGTGCTCGAACTCGGGGAGCGCTATCCGGGCGACGCCGGTGTGCTGGCGGCGCTGCTGCTCAACCGCATCACGCTGGAACCGGGCGAGGCGATCTTCGTGCCGGCCGGCAACCTGCACACCTATCTGCGCGGTTTCGGGGTGGAGGTTATGGCCAACTCCGACAACGTGTTACGCGGTGGGTTGACCCCCAAGCACGTCGATGTGCCCGAACTGCTGCGAGTGCTGGACTTCGCCCCCACCGCCGAAGAGCGGTTGCGAGCGTCGACCCACCGCGAAGGTCTCGGGCTGATCTACGAAACGCCGACCGACGAGTTCGCGGTCGCGCTGTTGGTGCTCGACGGCGAGAACCTCGGCCACGAAGTCGACGCGTCGTGCAGCCACGAAGGGCCGCAGATCCTGTTGTGCAGCGAGGGCTCCACGACGGTGCACGCAAAGTCGGGATCGCTGACGCTGGAACGCGGAATGGCGGCGTGGGTGGCGGCCGACGACGGCCCCATCCGGCTGGTGGCGCGAGAGCCCGCCAAGCTGTTCAGGGCGACCGTGGGGCTGTGACTAGCCCTGATGGTGGCGACCCGCTTCGCCCGGCTCTGCCGCGCTCGCGATCGCCACGGCTTGCCGGCGCTCGCGCAGCCACAGCCGCATGTTGTGCGCCACGGTACGGCCCACGATCCGTGGCGGCGGGATCATATAGAGGCTGTCGAGAAGCGAGAACCGGCGCAAAAACCATTCCGCGAGAACGGGTTCGGTTTCGGCGGCCCCGAGGAATTGGTCGAACAGCGCGCCCGAGGGACGCCACCACCACGGGGCGGGCTCCTTCGTTTCGGCGTGATGGAACGCGACGTCGCCGATGCCGTTCATCGTCCACACCGGGAAGGTGGTCTTGGCCGTGGCCCGGTTGAGTTCCGCGGCCAGTTCGCTGTCCGGGAATTGCAGAGCCCGCCGCAGATGACCGGCCTGCAGTGACGTCATCGTCATCCCCTGCCCGAAGGTGGGGTTGAAGCTGGCGACGGCATCGCCGAACGGGATGATCCCGGCGGGGAAGCGGTCCAGCTTGTCATAGCGGCGCCACCTGCTGGCCGGAAAGGCGTGGAATGCCGGCTCGCCGAGGGGTTCGGCCCGCGCCAGTGCGTCGGTGAAATGGTCCGGCAGCAGTTTGTCCGCGAGCGCCAGCATCTCGGGGAACGTCCGCGGCGGCTTGGCGTCGGCCACGCCGAAGGTGGTGAGCACCCAGGTCCGGTCCTCGTAGCACAGCATCCCGAGCCCCAGCGACTCGTCATGGGAAGCGCCGGCGACGACCACCTTTTCGGCGATCAGGCCGTCGGGGATGCGGAACTGGTGGGTGGCGTAGTTGATGCCGATGTCCACGATTTCCTCGGTGGGCCGCGCATATCCCCACTGCGACAACCACACTGGCAGCCGGGTGCCCCGACCGGCCGCGTCGACCACGAGGTCGGCGCGCACGAACTCCGGCTCGCCCGCCTGGCGGTCGGCGGGGTCCAGCAGCACGCCGGTCACCCGCTGCCGGGCGGGCTCGAACCGCGGCTCGGCCACCGAGCGCCGGACGATCTTGACGTTGTCGAGGTCTTCCACTCGCCTGCGCAACTGCCACTCCAGGTGCGGCCGGCTGGGCACGTACGCGGTGAACTCGTCGCGCAGGGTGCTCCCCGTCCCCAGGACGTGCCCCGCCGCGCCGAGGTAGATGCAGTCCGGGCGGTTCTCCAGCATCGGCACGCCCGCGGCCACCATGTCTTTCAGCAGGCCCGGGAACAGGTTCTCGAACTCGATGGCCCCGCGGGCCATCAGCATGTGCAGGTGCCGGTCCTGGGGCACCGTCGCGCGGTTCGCCGGCACGCTCGGCAGCTCGTCCCGCTCATAAAGGGTGACTGCGCCATAGCAATCCGAGAGAACCCGCGCGGCGCACAGCCCGGCGATGCTCGCCCCGATGACCACCGCGTGGTTCCGCGTGTTTGCTGCGCTGTGGGGCATCCCCGCAGACTACCCACTAGGGTGCGGACCAATGGGTGACGGAAGGGGCGGGCAAATGGCCAATCGGTGGCGCATGAAGTCGGTCGAACAGTCGATCGCCGACACCGACGAGCCGGGCACCCGGCTACGCAAGGACCTGACCTGGTTGGATCTCGCGGTGTTCGGGGTCGCCGTGGTGATCGGCGCGGGCATCTTCACGGTCACCGCGTCGACAGCCGGCGACATTACCGGGCCGGCGATCTGGATCTCGTTTGTGATCGCCGCGGTCGCGTGCGCGCTGGCGGCGTTGTGCTACGCCGAATTCGCGTCGACGCTGCCGGTGGCGGGCAGCGCGTACACCTTCTCCTACGCCACCTTCGGGGAGTTCGTCGCCTGGATTATCGGCTGGAACCTGGTGCTGGAGTTGGCGGTCGGCGCGGCCGTCGTCTCCAAGGGTTGGTCGAGCTACCTGGGCACGGTGTTCGGATTCGCAGGGGGCACAGTGCATTTCGGATCGGTCGACGTCGACTGGGGCGCGCTGGTGATCGTCGGGCTGGTGTCGACCCTGATCGCCTTGGGGACCAAGTTGTCGTCGAGGTTCTCCCAGGTGATCACCGCCATCAAGGTGTCGGTGGTGATCCTGGTCGTGGTGGTCGGCGCCTTCTACATCAAACCGGCGAACTATTCGCCGTTCATTCCGAAGCCGGAAGTCGGAGGCGAAGCGTCGGGCGTCAACCAGTCGGTGTTGTCGCTGCTGACCGGGGCGCACAGCAGTCACTACGGCTGGTTTGGCGTCCTGGCGGGGGCGTCGATCGTGTTCTTCGCGTTCATCGGCTTCGACATCGTCGCGACCATGGCCGAGGAGACCAAGGAACCGCAGCGCAACGTCCCGAAGGGGATCCTGGCGTCGCTGGCGATCGTGACGGTTCTGTATGTCGCGGTCTCGGTGGTGCTTTCCGGAATGGTCTCCTATACCCAGCTCAAGACCGCCACCGGCGGCAAGTCCGCGAACCTGGCTACCGCGTTCACCGCGAACGGGTTGACGTGGACCAGCAAAATCATCTCCGTGGGGGCGTTGGCCGGCCTGACCACCGTCGTGATGGTGCTGATGCTCGGGCAGTGCCGGGTGCTCTTCGCGATGGCGCGCGACGGGCTACTGCCGCGCCCGCTGGCCAAGACCGGTTCGCGCGGAACACCGGTCCGGATCACCGCGCTGGTCGCGGTGGTGGTGGCGGCGACGGCCGCGGTGTTCCCGATCAACAAGCTCGAGGAGATGGTCAACGTCGGGACGCTGTTCGCGTTCGTCCTGGTGTCCGCCGGTGTCATCGTCTTGCGCCGGACCCGGCCGGACCTGCACCGCGGATTCAAGGCCCCGGGCGTGCCGTGGCTTCCGATCGCGTCGATATGCGCCTGCGTGTGGCTGATGGTCAACCTCACCGCGCTCACCTGGGTTCGCTTCGCGGTGTGGCTGGTGATCGGGACCGCGATTTACGTCGGCTACGGCCGCTGGCATTCGGTGCAGGGCCGCCGGGACGTCGAGCAGGCACCAGAGGCAGATGCCTTTACAAAATAGCGCTCTGTGTCTAGACAGGAGACGCAGAGCGGCGTATTGTCCAACTTCAATGTGGCATGACGTGGCATGACTACAAGGAGGTTTGGCATATGACCACACTCAGGCCGGCGAGCGGGCCCGAAGCATCGGCTGACGCGCCCGTTTGGCGGGACAAGAAGCGCCACCTGTGGCTGATGGGACTGATCGCCCCGACCGCGTTGTTGGTGATGCTGCCGATCATCTGGGGGTTGAATCAGCTCGGCTGGCACGCCGCCGCGCAGGCGCCGCTGTGGATCGGGCCGATCCTGCTCTACGTCCTTTTGCCCATCCTCGATCTGCATTTCGGGCCCGACGGCCAGAACCCGCCCGACGAGATGATGGAGCGGCTGGAGAACGACAAGTACTACCGCTACTGCACCTACATCTACATCCCGTTCCAATACCTCAGCGTGGTGCTGGCCGCCTACCTGTTCACCGCGTCGAACCTGCACTGGCTCGGCTTCGACGGCGGACTGGGCTGGGCGGGCAAGATCGGCTTGGCGCTGTCCGTCGGTGTGCTCGGCGGCGTCGGCATCAACACCGCGCATGAGATGGGGCACAAGAAGGACGCGCTGGAGCGATGGCTGTCCAAGATCACCCTGGCGCAGACCTGCTACGGCCACTTCTACATCGAGCACAACCGCGGCCACCACGTGCGCGTCTCCACCCCGGAGGACCCGGCGTCGGCCCGCTTCGGCGAGACGTTCTGGGAGTTCTTGCCGCGCAGCGTCTTTGGCAGTCTGCGCTCCGCCGTTTCCCTCGAGGCGCGACGGATACGACGGCAGGGCTCGAGCCCGTGGAATCCCAAGACGTACCCGTCCAACGACGTGCTGAACGCCTGGGCGATGTCGTTGGTGTTGTGGGGCGCGCTGATCGCGGTGTTCGGGCCGGCGCTGCTCCCGTTCGTCGTCATCCAGGCGGTCTTCGGCTTCAGCCTGCTCGAGAACGTCAACTACCTCGAGCACTACGGGCTGCTGCGGCAACGCAACGCCAACGGCCGCTACGAGCGCTGCGCGCCGGTGCACAGTTGGAACTCCGACCACGTGGTCACCAACCTGTTCCTGTATCACCTGCAGCGGCACAGCGATCACCACGCCAATCCGACGCGGCGATACCAGACGCTGCGCAGCATGGCGGGCTCGCCGAACCTGCCCAGCGGCTATGCGTCGATGATTGGGCTGACCTATTTCCCGCCGCTGTGGCGCAGGGTGATGGATCATCGGGTGCTCGAGCACTACGACGGCGACATCACCCGGGTCAACCTGCAGCCGCGGCTGCGCGCGAAGCTGCTGGCGCGGTACGGCGTCTCCCAAGGGGTCGCGGCATGATCGCCTACCGATGCCCCGGTTGCGACTACACCTACGACGAAGCGAAAGGCGCTCCGCGGGAAGGGTTTCCCCCGGGTACGCCCTTCAGCGACATCCCCGACGACTGGTGCTGCCCCGACTGCGCAGTGCGCGAGAAGGTCGATTTCGAAGAGATAGGAGTGAATCAGTGAGCGACTACAAGCTCTTCATCTGCGTCCAATGCGGATTCGAGTACGACGAGGCCAAGGGCTGGCCGGAGGACGGCATCGCGCCCGGCACCCGATGGGACGACATCCCCGAGGACTGGAGCTGCCCCGACTGCGGTGCCGCGAAGTCCGACTTCGAAATGGTGGAGGTCGCCCGGTCTTGAGCACTATCGTCGCGCCTGTGAAGCGGATGCCGTACGCCGAGGCGTCCCGCGCCCTATTGCGCGACTCGGTGCTGGACGCGATGCGGGAATTGCTGCAGACGCGAGACTGGTCCGCCATCACGCTTTCCGACGTGGCCCGCGCCGCCGGCATCAGCCGGCAGACCATCTACAACGAGTTCGGCTCGCGGCAGGGCCTGGCGCAGGGGTACGCCCTGCGCCTGGCCGATCGCCTGGTCGACGCCGTCCATGCCGCCATCGACGCCAACGTCGGCAACATCTACGAAGCGTTCCTGCAGGGCTTTCGTTCCTTTTTCGCGGAGTCGGCGGCCGACCCGTTGGTGATCTCGTTGCTGACCGGCGTCGCCAAGCCCGACCTGCTGCAGATCATCACCACCGACAGCGCGCCCATCATCACGCGCGCGTCGGCGCGGCTGACCACCGCGCTCACCGAAAGCTGGTTGGCCACCAGTGAAGAGGACGCCGGTGTGTTGGCGCGGGCGATCGTCCGGCTCGCGATGAGCTACGTGTCCATGCCCCCCGAGGCCGACTATGACGTGGCACGGGATCTGGCGCGGCTGATGACGCCCTTCGCGGAGCGTCACGGGGTCGTCAAGGTTCCCTGATCCTTCCCTGATCCCTGGGGCCGCCGCGGCGGCGACTACAGTGGCGGAAGAACATACCTAAGCTAAGTACCGCTTGAATCCGGTGCGCCTTAAGAAGCCCAAGAAGGATGAAACACGCTATGACGACGACCGAAAACGCGCTCACCCCCGACGTTCGCAACGGCATCGAGTTCAAGGTCGCCGATCTGTCGCTGGCGGAGTACGGCCGGCGCGACATCGAGCTCTCCGAGCAGGAGATGCCGGGTTTGATGTCGCTGCGCCGCGAGTACGCCGAAGTGCAACCGCTCAAGGGCGCGCGGATCTCGGGCTCGCTGCACATGACGGTGCAGACGGCCGTGCTGATCGAGACCCTCGTCTCGCTGGGCGCCGAAGTCCGCTGGGCGTCGTGCAACATCTTCTCCACCCAGGACCACGCCGCCGCGGCGATCGTCGTCGGCCCGCACGGCACCCCCGAGGAGCCCAAGGGCGTGCCGGTGTTCGCGTGGAAGGGCGAGACGCTCGAGGAGTACTGGTGGGCCGCCGAGCA
>NZ_MBEM01000224.1:0-22612 GCF_001954045.1 Mycobacterium sp. SP-6446
CGCGTGCCTGGCGGCCGGCTACCGGCGCGCGGACGGTGCCGGGCCGCAGCCGCGCCTGGACTACCCGCCCTACCGCAGCAGCGCCCTGAGGCACCCGAAACACCCTCTGCTGGTTGTCGATCCCGAGGCGGTCGAACGCGCGGCACCGTGCTTCGGCGCCCACGACGTTGACCCCCTCGACGCCGACCTGACGGCCCGCCACCCGGGCGAGCCGATCGGCGAGCGCGTCATCGTGACCGGGCGGGTCCTCGACGATTCCGGTGCGCCGGTGGCCGGCCAGCTGGTCGAGATCTGGCAGGCCAACGCCGCCGGTCGCTATCACCACCAGCTCGACCAGCACCCCGCGCCGCTCGATCCCAACTTCACCGGCTCCGGGCGCTGCCTCACCGGAGCCGACGGGTCATACCGCTTTCTCACCGTCAAGCCCGGGCCATATCCCTGGCGCAACCACCGAAATGCCTGGCGCCCGGCGCACATCCACTTCTCGGTCTTCGGCACCGCGTTCACCCAGCGTCTGGTCACGCAGATGTACTTCCCCGGCGACCCGTTGTTCGACCTGGACCCGATTTTCCAGTCCATCCTGGATCCCGCTGCGCGCCAACGGTTGATCGCGCGCTACGACCACGACCTCACCCAGCCGGAATTCGCGACGGGGTATCGGTGGGACATCGTGGTCTGCGGAAGCCGACGAACCTGGACCGAAGATGCCTGAATTAGCTTGTACCCCAGGGCAAACGGTGGGGCCGTTCTTTGGCATGGCATTGCCGTACCCCGGGGGCGGCGACCTGGTCGACGCCGCGCATCCGCAGGCCGTGCGGTTGCACGGCACCGTCTACGACGGGGCCGGCGCCGCCGTCCCGGACGCGCTGGTCGAACTCTGGCAGGCCGACGGCGCCGGCCGAATCCCGCGGCGGGCCGGCTCGCTGCGGCGTGCCGGGACCGGGTTCACGGGATGGGGGCGCGCGGCCACCGACGCGGCGGGCCATTACGCGTTCACCACCCTGGCGCCCGGTTCGGCGAGTGGCGGGCGGCCACCGTTCTTCGCCCTCGTCGTCTTCGCCCGGGGGCTGTTGGACCGGTTGTTCACCCGCGCCTACCTGCCGGGCGCAGACTTGGCCGCCGATCCGCTGCTGAGCGTGATCGACCCCGGCCGGCGGGCCGGCCTGCTGTGTATCGCCGAAAGTGATTCCGGCCGAACGGGTTACCGCTTCGATATCCACCTGCAGGGCCCGAACGAGACGGTTTTTCTGGCATACGGGGACGAGGGGCGATGACGAATCTGCTGTGGCCGGGGGACCATCGGGCCGGCGAGTACATGACGGACTGGGCGCTGCTGCAGTCGATGGTGGCGACGGAGTCCGCCTGGCTGGGCGCCCTTGTCGCCGCCGGCCTCGCACCCGCCGAGTGCGCGAACATGGACCTGGCACACCTGGTGAACCCGACCGATTGCGAGCTGCTCGCCTTCACCGCCGAGGGCGGCGGCAACCCGGTCATCGGCCTGGTCGAGCTGCTGCGCCAGCGGGCCGTCCCGGCCATCGGGCCGTGGATCCACCGCGGTCTCACCAGCCAGGACGTGCTGGACACCGGCCTGATGCTGGCCGTGCGTGCCGCCGCGGATGCCGTCATAGCGCAGCTCACCCAACAGATTTCGACGGTCTCCACCCTTGCCGGAGAACATCGGGCCACCCCGATGGTGGCCCGAACCCTCACCCAGCACGCCGCGCCCACCACGTTCGGCGCCAAGGCCGCGGGCTGGCTGAACAGCGTGCTCGACGCGTGCGAGCGGCTGCGGGCGCTGGCCCTCCCGATCCAGGTCGGCGGCGCCGCCGGGACCCGCGCCGCCACAACGGAATTGGCGACACTGCTCACCGACGCCGACGACCCGGCTGCCGTCTCGGATCGCCTGGCGCTGGACGCGGCCACCGCGCTGGGCCTGGACGTCCGAGCGCCCTGGCACACGACGCGAACACCGGTCACCGCGGCCGGCGACGCCCTCGTCGGCTGCACCGACTGCTGGGGCCGCATTGCCTCGGACGTCCTCACCCTGGGCCGCCCGGAGATCGCCGAACTCAGCGAACCGGCCGCCGAAGGGCGGGGCGGTTCGTCGTCGATGCCACACAAGCGCAATCCGGTGCTGTCCATCCTGATACGGCGGGCCGCCCTGTCGGCGCCGGCGCTGGCGGCGACCCTGCACACCGCGGCGGCGCTGGCCAACGACGAACGCCCGGACGGTGCCTGGCACGCCGAATGGGACACGTTGCGGACCCTGGCGCGGCGGGCCGTGGTCGCGGGTTCCCAGTGCGTCGAGCTGCTGGCCGGCCTGCAGGTTCATCCCGAGCGGATGGCCGAAAACCTCGGCGCAGCAGACGTTCTGGGGGAGCAGCGAGCCATCGCAGAACTGGCGGGGAAGCCGCCGTCGCCGAGCTACTTCGGTGCCGTCGACCGCTTGATCGACGACAGCCTGGCCCGCGCCGAGCGAATGCTACGGGGCGCTTGACGCCTTGCCGTCTTGGTAGATGCTGGCCAGCCAGATGTGCGCCAGCGTGTCGATCACCCGGTCTTCCGCTATTGTCGGCTCCTCGGTGGTGAACGTCGCCGCCATCACTCGCTCGCTCAACATGTTCAGCGCAACCGAAAGATCTTCGGCCGGAACGAGTTTCGGGGCGGCGCCGCGCCCGCGCTCGGCCTCGATCGCCGCCGTGGTGGACCAGATCCACCTGTGCATGAGCGTCGACCACGCCTGCCGCACCTCGGGGTTGGTCGCCTTCGCGGCCGCGCCGGCGACCGCGACCGCGCGGTGCGATCCGGACACCTCGAAGAACGCCTCGATGCGGGCCCGCCACACGGCCACCGGGTCGCCCGGCAATCTGCCGGCCAGCGCCGTGAGGGCCGCGTGCGCCCGGGTGTTCACCTGGTCCAGCAGCGACAGCAACACCGCGTTCTTCGAGGGGAAGTAGAAGTAGAAGGTGGGACGGGAGATGCCCGCGCTCTTCGCCAGGTCGTCCACGGAGAAGTCGGCGAGGGGGCGCTGCGCCAGGAGTCGCTCGGCGGCGGCCAGGATCGCGCGCTCGCGGTCGTCGCCCACGAGGCGAGTGGCGCGGCGGCCCCGGGAGCCATGCACGTATTGGGTTCGCGTCGGCAGCTCGCGCACAGCTAACAACGCTCATCGAAGCGCCGACGATTGTCAACGAAACGGTTGATTAACAACTATGGTCCGTTGATCAGTCGCAACGCCACGACGAACACCGGCACGGGTACCGCCGACCAGACGGACGACCGCGCACAGGGCAAACCACGAGCGCGCGGGCCGTGCGGTCGTCAGACGGCCTGCCGCGCCGGGCTTTGCAGGGGTTCCAGGACCAATGTGTGTCGACGCTGGTGCACGGTGAGATACCGCAGCCCGTCGGGGCCCGCGGCGAACTGGCGTCGCGAACGCCGGGGCAACCACAGCAGCGCCCCGGGGGACAGGTCGATCGTGCCCGTTTCGGTGGTCAGCCGGCCGCCGCCGGACAGCACGTGGATCAACACGTCGAGGTCGGGTCCGGCATGCGAATCGATCGTGCCCCCCGCGGGCAGCGCGATGACATTGGAGTCCAGATCGCGCTCGCGGGCCTGCAGCTTCCAGACCGCCCCGGACGCATCGGCGTCGGCCGTTAACTCGGTGGTGTTAGCCAGGATTCGCGGCGGCGGGGTGGAGGTGAGCTTGCTGATCCGGATCCGCCACACCTGGGGTCCCCGTTCGACGTACTCCCAGCCGTAGCTGCCCGGAAGGTCGGCGTCGAACTCGTCGCGCAGGTGCTTGGGGTCGTGGTTGTTCACCAGGACGAACGACTCGCCGGCCGCGAGCGCGGCGTACGTCGCGAAGATCGTCGGGTGCTTGTCCGGCTTGCGCAGCGCGCGTACGTCAAGTTCGTTGTCTGCCATGCACTCTCCCGTTCGATATAGTTTTCACAACTTGTCTTGTGTAAACTCTAGCGCATGACCTACGTGATCGGGAAGCCATGCATCGATGTGATGGATCGGGCCTGCGTGGACGAGTGCCCGGTGGACTGCATCTACGAGGGCGGCCGGGCGCTCTACATCCATCCCGACGAATGCGTGGACTGCGGGGCGTGCGAGCCGGTTTGTCCGGTCGATGCGATTTACTACGAGGACGACCTGCCCGAGGAGCTCAAACCCTACTTGGCCGACAACGAAGCGTTCTTCACCGAAACCCTGCCGGGCCGCGACGCCCCGCTGGGCTCCCCGGGCGGGGCTGCCAAGATAGGTCCACTCGGCGTCGACACACCCCTGGTGGCCGCGCAGCCGGGAGCCGACGACTCTGAAGGAGCGTGAGCCACCGTTGAGCGCGCAGGTCATAGTCTCCGAATCCGTTGGTCGCCGCCGGGAGGTGCTGCGGGTGCTGCGGGCGTCGCCCGATCCGATGAGCATCGTCGCGATCGCGGACGTGCTGGGCGTGCATCCCAACACCGTCCGCTTCCACCTCGACAGCCTGGTCGGCGACGGCCAGGTGGAGCAGGTCGAGCCCGGCCGCAAGGGGCCGGGCCGGCCGCCGCTGATGTTCGCCGCGGTCCGGCAGATGGATCGCGGCGGCACCCGGCACTATCGATTGCTCGCCGAGATACTGACCGCGGCGTTCGCCGCCGAACGCGATCCGCGCGCCAAGGCGCTGGCCGCCGGGCGGGCGTGGGGGCGCAAGCTGGAATCCCTTCCGACGGATGCCACCAACGCCGAGGACGCCATCGACCACCTCGTCGACGTGCTCGACGATCTCGGCTTCGCGCCCGAGCGCCGCGCGGCCGGCGGGGAGCAACAGGTCGGCCTGCGGCACTGCCCGTTCCTGGAAGTCGCCGAGAACCGAACCAACGTGATCTGCCCGGTCCACCTCGGGCTCATGCAGGGCGCCATGGAATCGTGGGGCGCCCCGGTCGCCGTCGACCGGCTCGACGAATTCGTCGAACCGGATCTGTGCCTGGCCCACCTGAAGCTCGTCGCCAAGTGAGCACCGGATCGGCGATCGTCATCGCGATCACGTTCGTCTGGCTCGGCATGGTGCTGGCGATCTCGTTCTTGGAAGCCCCGCTGAAGTTCCGGGCGCCCAACGTCACGCTGCAGATCGGGCTGGGCATCGGCCGGCTGGTCTTTCGCGCCCTCAACACCGTCGAGGTCGGCTTCGGTCTCGTCATCCTGGCGATCGTGGTCGCCGGGCCGACGCCGACGCGCACCGCCGTTGCGTTCTTCGTCGCCTTCGCCGCCCTGGCGATCCAGCTGATCGCGGTGCGTCCGCGGCTGACCAGCCGGGCCGACCAGGTGCTCGCCGGGTCGGAGGGGCCGCGCTCGCGCGGTCACTACGTCTACGTCGGCCTCGAGGTGGTGAAGGTGGTTGGCTTGATCGCGGCGGGGATACTCCTACTTACCGCCTGACAAAATCCGTCTCGAAGCCCGCTCCCGATTCGCGAAGGACTCGCCATGGAATCCATATCGTTGACCAGCCTGGCCGCCGAAAAGTTGTCTGAGGCCCAGAAGTCGCACAGCGGGCGGGCCGCACACACCATCCACGGCGGTCACACCCACGAACTCCGGCAGACCGTGCTGGCCCTGCTCGCCGGACACGACCTGTCCGAACACGACAGCCCCGGCGAGGCCACGCTTCAGGTGCTGCAGGGTCACGTGCGCCTGACCGCCGGCGGTGACGCCTGGGAGGGCCAGGCCGGCGACTACGTGGCGATTCCGGCGGAACGCCACGCCCTGCACGCGGTCGAGGACTCGGTCGTCATGCTGACGGTGCTCAAGAGCATTCCGTCGCTCACCCATTAGCCCGGATGTTGTCGACGCCCTGGTCGAACAGCTTCGGCCTGCGGGTGCCCATCGTGAATGCGCCGATGGGCGGGGTGGCCGGCGGCCGGCTGGCCGCCGCGGTGACCGCCGCCGGTGGCCTGGGCATGGTGGGCATGGGCAGCGTCGCGACGCGTGAGTCGCTGCACGCCGAGTTGCGGCACGTACAGGGCAGGTTCGGAATCGGCCTGGTCGATTGGGTGATGCGCAACGAGGCGGGGCTGCTGGAGGATGCCCTGGCCGCGCGGCCCGTCCTGCTGTCGGTCAGCTTCGGTACCGACTGGTCGTGGGTCGGGAAGGCTCACGACGCCGGAATCGCCACTGCCACACAGGTATACGACGCCGACGGAGCCCGTCAGGCGGCCGGCGCCGGGGTCGACGTCCTGGTCGCGCGCGGATCCGAGGGCGGCGGACACGGCGACGTGAAGCTCGCGACGCTGCCGTTGCTCGACACCGTCCTGGATGCGGTGTCGGTGCCCGTGCTTGCCGGTGGCGGGATCGCCTCGCCGCGCAGCCTGGCCGCCGTGCTGGCCGCCGGCGCCAGCGGCGCGTGGGTGGGCACCCGCCTGGCGGCCTGCCCGGAAGCGTTGACCGGCGACGGCAGCCGCCGGGCCCTGATCGCGGCCCGCGCCACCGACACCGCGGTCACCCGGGTCTTCGACGTCGCCAAGGGTATGCCGTGGCCGGCCCGGTTCCCGTCGCGCGTGCTGGCCAACGATTTCGTCTCTCGCTGGACCGGCAAAGAGGAGGTGCTCGATCGGTCGGCCTGCGACGAGCTGGCCGCGGCGACCGCCGCCGACGATCGCAGCATCGCGCCGGTCGACGCGGGTCAGAGTGTGGGCATGATCGGCGACGACGCCTCGGTGGGCGAGGTCATCGAGCGGATGTGCGCGGGCGCGGAGAGCCTGCTCACCGCCTGGGGTCGGCGGGCCTGAGCACCACGCAGCACCGGTCCGGCCCAGGCTGCAACCGGACGTCGGGGCCGTGCGGCGCCAGCGCCGAAGCCACGCCGGTGATCAGCGCGTGGTTCATACCGCAGGCCAGCTCGGTCTGCTCCCGGGCCAGCGCGTGGAACGGGCAGTTGGCGAGTTGGACCGCGCCGTCCACCGGCCGGGGCTGATAGCCGTGCTTGTTCAGCAGCGTGACCGTGCGCTCGAGTGCCGCTGCGGCGTCCGCGGGCGGCCGGGTGGTGGCGGCGATCGTCCTGCCGTAGTCGCGGGCGACCCGGTTCAGCACCTCGACCACCGGCTGCGCGGTGTCCGCGGATTGCGCGATGGCCTCGGCCATCAGCCGCCCGGCCAGCTCGTACTCGCGCTGCGGGAGGCTGACCGCGATGTCCCGTCGGGACCTGCGATACAGCTTTGAGGTTCGTCCCGCGCCGGGGCCGGACCGCCCGGTCAAACGCGCGTACTCCGTTTCGAGCAGTCCCTCGGCGGTTAACCGATCTAGATGGAATTTCGCCTGGTGATGCGGTATGTCGACGGCGTCGGCCGCCTGCTCCCGGCTCACCGGCCCCGGCTGGGCGCACACGAATCGGTACAGCCGCAGGCGCACCGGGTCGGCGAGTGCCCCGATGCCCGCGGCGTCGCGCCCCAGCCCGTCTTCCACGTGAAGCCCATTTCTAACAGACAAAACTCTTGACGCTACAGTCTACAGCTTCTAACGTTCAATTTATCATCCGTTAGAAAGAGAGGTAGTTATGGCTACTCGGCAAGTCGGTGCGGGCCCAGCCCTGGCCGATCAATTGAAGGATCCGGCCTATTCGGCGTACCTCGCGCTTCGCACCGTGTTCACGATCGCGCCGATCCTGTTCGGGCTGGATAAGTTCTTCAACCTGCTGACCCACCCGCATCACTGGAGCATGTATCTGGCGCCCTGGATCGACAATCTGGTGCCCGGGACCGCCGATCAGCTGATGTATGTGGTGGGCGTGATCGAGATTGCGGCCGGGGTGCTGGTCGCGATCGCGCCGCGGATAGGCGCCTGGGTGGTCGCGGCCTGGCTGGCCGGGATCATCGTCGACCTGCTCACCCTGTCCGGCTTCTACGACATCGCGCTGCGCGACTTCGGATTGCTGGTCGGCGCCGTGGCGCTGGGCCGGCTGGCGCAGGCCGTGCACAGCGGCAGCATCGGAGGCAGCGTCACAGCCGGCGTCGGGCCGCGCTAACCGCGCGTCACACCCCGCGCAGGTATCGCCTCGCGATGATGCGCTGGGCCACCGACACCAGTGGCCTGCCGGCCTTGCTCCACCAGGTCGCGGGCCGGGAGAACGCCGACACCTCCGCGAACACCGCGGAGGTGGTCGGGTCGTGGCGCACCACGAAGCGTTCCTCGCCGGACTCCGGATGGCCCGGCAGGGTGCCGTAGGCGAACCCGCGGATGTCCGGTTCGTCGATGACGTACACGACGCGGCAGGGCGCGGGCAGGAAGCCCATTCGCACCAACACCACGGTGTCGACCTCGGCGACCTCCGAGCTGGCCCGCACCCGCAGGCCGGCGCCGCGTTGCATGCCCCAGCGCATGACCGCGTCGGCGGCCCGCTCGAAACGCTGCCTGCCCGTGCCGATTTGGCGCTGGGTATGGAGGTGGCCGTATCCGGCGGGCAGCTCGAGGGCCGCGGTCGCGCCCACCTCCGAGTACGTCAGCGGAAGTTCTTCTAGCGCTTGTAGGTCCACGTCCTCAGCTTGCCACGCCGAGACGGACGGCCACCCCGTCGGCGTACGGTCGTAGGGGTGACCGCGCAAAACTCTCAGACCACCAAAGCCATAGCCCAAGCCTCCGGAACGTTCACCCTTGGCGGCGATCTCACCGTCAACCGACTGGGTTTCGGCGCCATGCGCCTGACGGGCCAGGGCGTCTGGGGCCCGCCCGCGGACCGCGACGAATGCGTGCGGGTGTTGCGGCGCGCCGTCGAGCTCGGGGTGAACTTCATCGACACCGCCGACTCGTACGGGCCCTACATATCCGAGGACATCATTCACGAGGCGTTGCATCCCTACGACGGGCTGGTGATCGCGACCAAGGCGGGGCTGCTGCGCACCGCCCCGGACGTGTGGATCCCGCTGGGCAATCCGAGCTATCTGCGCCAGGAAGCCGAGATGAGCCTGCGCCGCCTCGGCGTCGACACCATCGATCTGTTCCAGCTGCACCGCATCGACCAGAACTTCCCGTTGGCCGACCAGGTGGGCGAGCTACTCAACCTGAAAAACGAAGGCAAGATCCGCCATATCGGCCTGTCGGAGATCGACGCCGATCAGCTCAAGGAAGCCCAACGGGTCGCGCAGATCGTGTCGGTGCAGAACATGTACAACCTGTCGTCCCGGGGCGCCGAACCGCTGCTGGACTACGTGACCGAGCAGGGCATCGGCTTCATCCCGTGGTTCCCGCTGGCCGCCGGGCCGCTGGCCGCGCCGGATGGCCCGCTGCAACGCATCGCCGCCGACCATGACGCGACGCCGTCGCAGCTGGCGCTGGCCTGGTTGCTGAAACGGTCGCCGGTGATGTTGCCGATTCCGGGCACGTCCAAGGTGGCGCACCTGGAGGAGAACGTCGCCGCCGCCGAGATCACCCTGTCCGACGACGAGTTCGAGACCCTGGCGGCTGCCGGAGCACAGTAACGGGCCACGCAATACGGTGTCCTGGTGGGCGGCGACCATCAGAAACACCCCGGCGGTGGATTCAATCCGCCCGAACCGACGGTCAAGGGCGGGCCCGACTACGGCCGGTTCGTCGACGCGGTACGCAAGCTGCAGGACCACGCCCGTGCCGTCGACGCGCCCGACGAGGTGATCGCCGAGGCGGCGGACCAACTGGAGAAGGTGTCGGCGCTGCTGGCTCCGTTCGACGGCGACGAATGGCAGTCACCGTCGGGACGCCGGATGGATCTGCCCATGCGGGGCAACGTTCTGACGGTGCCCATGTCGGCGCGCAAGGGCGAGGACGGCCGGATCCACGGCTGGGCCCGCTTCGCGCGATTTCATCTGGGCCGCAACGGCGCCGTGCATGGCGGCGCGTTGGGGCTGCTGTTCGACACGGTGCTCGGGCTGACGTCGGCGGTGCTGACCGGCGGTCCCTATCAGCGCACCGCCTACCTCAAGATCGACTACCGCCACATCGTGCCGATCGAAAAGGAACTACAGATCGATGCCGGGGTCGACCGGGTGGATGGGCGCAAGATCTTCGTGTCGGGCCGGTTAAGCGACGGCGACACCCTGCTGACCGAAGCCGACGCCCTGTTCGTGCGGCTCAAGCCTGGGCAACCCTGACAGCCCCACCCCGATAGCATTGCAACGATCACGCACGTCAACCCAAGCCTTGGAGACCCAACCCGATGAGTGCTCCCGCAAACCCAGCCCCAGCAGCCCCGATCCGGGTGCCTGCCGGGACGACCGCGGCCGCCGCGGTTGGCGAGGCGGGCTTGCCGCGCCGGGGGACACCCGACGCGATCGTGGTGGTGCGCGACGCCGAAGGGAAGCTGCGCGACCTGAGCTGGGCGCCCGATGCCGACGCCGAGGTCATCCCGGTGGCGGCCAACACCGACGAGGGTCGCAGCGTCATCCGGCACTCCACCGCACACGTGTTGGCGCAGGCCGTGCAGGACCTGTTCCCGCAAGCCAAGTTGGGCATCGGACCGCCCATCACCGACGGCTTCTACTACGACTTCGACGTGGCCGAGCCGTTCACGCCGGAGGACCTGGAGGCGCTGGAAAAGCGGATGCGCCAAATCGTCAAGGACGGCCAGCTGTTTTCCCGGCGGGTCTACGAGTCCAAGGAGCGGGCGCGCGAGGAGTTGGTCAACGAGCCCTACAAGCTCGAGCTCGTCGACGACAAGTCGGGCGACCCCGACGTCATGGAGGTCGGCGGCGACGAACTCACCGCCTATGACAACCTTAATCCCCGCACCCGCGAAAGGGTTTGGGGCGACCTGTGCCGCGGCCCGCACATCCCCACCACCAAGCACATCCCGGCGTTCAAGCTGACCAGAAGCTCCGCGGCCTACTGGCGCGGCGACCAGGATAACGCCAGCCTGCAACGCATCTACGGCACCGCGTGGGAGTCGCAGGAGGCGCTCGAGCACCACCTCACGTTGATCGAGGAGGCCCAGCGCCGCGATCACCGGAAGCTGGGCGCCGAGCTGGACCTGTTCAGCTTTCCCGACGAAATCGGTTCCGGCCTAGCGGTTTTCCACCCCAAGGGCGGCATCGTGCGCAGGGAGCTGGAGGAGTATTCGCGGCGCAAGCACATCGAGGCCGGCTACGAGTTCGTCAACACCCCGCACATCACCAAGGCGCAGCTGTTCCACACCTCGGGCCACCTGGACTGGTACGCGGACGGCATGTTCCCGCCGATGCACCTCGACGCCGAATACAACGACGACGGAACGGTGCGAAAGCCGGGCCAGGACTACTACCTCAAGCCGATGAACTGCCCGATGCACACGCTGATCTTCGGTTCGCGGGGGCGCTCGTATCGCGAACTTCCGTTGCGGCTCTTCGAATTCGGCACGGTGTACCGCTACGAGAAGTCCGGCGTGGTGCACGGGCTGACCCGCGCCCGCGGATTCACCATGGACGACGCGCACATCTTCTGCACCCGCGAACAGCTGCACGACGAGCTGGCTTCGCTGCTGCGCTTCGTGCTCGAGCTGCTCGGCGACTACGGGCTGGAGGACTTCTATCTGGAGTTGTCCACCAAGGACCCCGACAAATTCGTCGGCTCCGAACAGGTGTGGGAGGAGGCCACCGCCACGCTGGCCGACGTCGCCCGGGAGTCGGGCCTTGAACTGGTTCCCGATCCCGGGGGCGCCGCGTTCTACGGCCCGAAGATCTCGGTGCAGGCTCGCGACGCGCTGGGCCGCAGCTGGCAGATGTCGACCATCCAGGTGGATTTCAACTTCCCGGAGCGCTTCGAACTGGAGTACACCGCCGCCGACGGGAACCGGCGGCGCCCGGTGATGATCCACCGCGCGCTGTTCGGGTCGATCGAGCGGTTCTTCGGAATCCTCACCGAGCACTACGCCGGGGCGTTCCCGGCGTGGCTGGCCCCCGTCCAGGTGGTCGGCATCCCGGTTGCCGACGAGCACATCGCCTACCTGGAACAGGTTGCCGCCCAACTGAAGTCGCACGGGGTGCGGGTCGAGGTGGACGGCAGCGACGACCGGATGGCGAAGAAGATCGTCCACCACACCGGCCAGCGGGTGCCGTTCATGCTGCTCGCCGGCGACCGCGACGTGGCTGCCGAGGCGGTGAGCTTCCGCTTCGGCGACCGCACGCAGATCAACGGCGTGCCCCGCGACAGCGCGGTCGACGCGATCGTCAAGTGGATAGCCGATCGCGAGAACGCCGCTCCCAGCGCCGAATTGGTGAAAGTGGTCGGGCCGTGAGCGGTCGGGAGGAAGCGGAGGACACCATCGTCGACACCGGCGTCGGCGAGAGCGATCATCTGCAGCGGTTATGGACGCCGTACCGGATGACCTACCTCGCCGAGGCGCCGATGAAGCGCGACAACGCCGGCACCGAGCAGCCCTTCACCGACATCCCTCGGCTGTCCGACGAGGACGGCCTGGTGGTCGCCCGGGGCGAACTCGTCTACGCCGTACTGAATCTCTACCCGTACAACCCCGGTCACCTGATGGTGGTGCCCTACCGGCGGGTCTCCGAACTCGAGGACCTGACCGACGCGGAGAGCGCGGAGCTGATGGCGTTCACCCAGAAGGCAATTCGCGTCATCAAGAACGTGTCGCACCCGCACGGCTTCAACGTCGGGATGAACCTGGGCACATCGGCGGGGGGCTCGCTGGCCGAACACCTACACGTGCACGTCGTGCCGCGCTGGGGCGGCGACGCGAACTTCATCACCATCGTCGGTGGCGCCAAAGTGATCCCGCAGTTGCTGCGCGAAACGCGCCAGCTGCTGGCCACGGAGTGGGCAAAGCAGCAATGAGGCAGCGATGAGTAAGGTGCACTTCCTGTCGCGGGCCGCGTTCACGCGGATCAGCACCCCGACGGCGCGGGCGTGCCTGCGGATGGGCTTGACGCCGGACATCGTCACCATCCTGGGCACCGTCGTCGCGGTGGCGGGCGCGCTGACGCTGTTCCCGATGGGCAAGTTGTTCGCCGGCACGCTGGTCGTCTGGTTCTTCGTCCTGTTCGACATGCTCGACGGCGCGATGGCCCGCGAGCGCGGCGGCGGCACCCGCTTCGGCGCGGTGCTCGACGCGACGTGCGACCGCATCAGCGACGGCGCGGTGTTCTGCGGGCTGCTGTGGTGGATCGCGTTCGGCCTGCACGACAAACTGCTGGCGGTCGCGACCTTGATCTGCCTGGTCACCTCGCAGGTGATCCCCTACGTCAAGGCCCGGGCCGAAGCCAGCGGGCTGCGCGGCGACGGCGGCATCATCGAACGGCCCGAGCGGTTGATCATCGTGCTGGTCGGCGCCGGGCTGTCGGATCTTCCGGTGTACCCGTTGCCGTGGGCGCTGCCGGTGGCGATGTGGCTGCTGGCCGCGGCCAGCCTCGTCACCTGCGTGCAGCGGTTGCACAGGGCGCGCAGTTCGCCCGGCGCGACCGATCCCATTCCGCCCGGAACGGGCCAGCCGTGATCGCCACCCCGGCCGGCCTGAAAGTCTTCGGCCTGCCCCGCAGGTTCGCGGGCCGCCTGATGGGCCGCACCGCGTCGGACTGGGCGTACGCGACCGGCTGGCTGGCGGTACGCGCGATGCCGGAATTCGCCGCGCGCACCGCATTCGACACCGGGGCGCGCTACGCGGCCCGCAACGGCGGGCCGGACCAGCTGCGCAAGAACCTGGCCCGCGTGATCGGGGTGGCGCCGGCCGACGTGCCCGACGAGCTGATGCGGGCCTCGCTGGCCTCCTACGGCCGCTATTGGCGGGAGGCGTTCCGCCTGCCGACCATGGATCTGCCCGCGCTGGCCCGCCAGCTGCACGATTCGGTCCGGGGGATCGACAACCTGGAAAAGGCGCTGGCCGCGGGCCGCGGGGTGGTGATGGCGCTGCCGCACAGCGGCAATTGGGACATGGCCGGGGTCTGGCTGGCCCAGACCTTCGGCACCTTCACCACCGTCGCCGAGCGGCTCGAACCCGAATCCCTCTACAACCGTTTCATCGCCTATCGCGAAACACTCGGCTTCGAAGTGCTGCCGCTTTCCGGCGGCGAACGGCCCCCCTTCGAGGTGTTGTGCGAACGGCTGCGGGACAACCGGGCCGTGTGCCTGATGGCCGAGCGCGACCTCACCCGCACCGGCGTCGAAGTCGAATTCTTCGGCGAGGCCACCCGGATGCCGGCGGGGTCGGCGAAGCTCGCCATCGCGACGGGGGCGGCCCTGTTGCCGGTGCACTGCTGGTTCGAGGACGGCGATGTTCAAGGCTGGGGAATCTCGATCCACCCCGCGCTGGACTGCAGCAGCGGCGACGTGCGCGTCATCACCCAGGCGCTGGCCGACCACTTCGCCGCGAACATCGCCGCCCACCCGGCCGACTGGCACATGATGCAGCCGCAATGGCTGGCCGATCTGTCCGAAGCCCGGCGGGCCCGGCTCAAGGAAGCCTGATGCGCATCGGGATGGTCTGTCCCTACTCGTTCGACGTACCGGGCGGGGTGCAGTCGCACGTGTTGCAACTCGCCGAGGTGATGCGCGCTCGCGGGCACGAGGTCAGCGTGTTGGCGCCGGCTTCGCCACACGTGTCGCTGCCCGACTACGTCGTGTCCGCCGGCCGGGCCATCCCGATTCCCTACAACGGGTCGGTGGCGCGGCTGCAGTTCAGTCCGGCCGTGCACGGCCGGGTCCGAAAGTGGCTCACCCAAGGCGAATTCGACGTGCTGCACCTGCATGAGCCGAACGCGCCCAGCCTGTCGATGTGGGCGCTGCGGGTCGCCGAGGGCCCGATCGTGGCGACGTTTCACACCTCGACCACCAAATCGCTGACGCTGTCGGTCTTTCAGGGTGTGTTGCGGCCCTGGCACGAGAAGATCGTCGGCCGCATCGCGGTGTCCGACGTGGCGCGGCGCTGGCAGATGGAGGCGCTGGGCTCCGACGCGGTGGAGATTCCCAACGGGGTCGACGTCGATTCCCTGGCCCATGCGGCGCCGCTGGACGGCTATCCGCGGCCGGGCAAGACGGTGCTGTTCCTGGGCCGCTACGACGAGCCGCGCAAGGGCATGTCGGTGCTGCTCGACGCGCTGCCCCGGGTGGTCGAGCGCTTTCCCGACGTGCAGCTGTTGATCGTCGGTCATGGCGACGAGGACGAATTGCGGGACCAGGCAGGCGAATTGGCGCAGCGCATGCGGTTCCTCGGGCTGGTGGACGACGCCGGCAAGGCCGCGGCGATGCGCAGCGCCGACGTCTACTGCGCGCCCAACACCGGCGGCGAGAGCTTCGGCATCGTGCTGGTTGAGGCCATGGCCGCCGGCACCCCGGTGGTGGCCAGCGACCTCGACGCGTTCCGCCGCGTGCTGCGCGATGGCGAGGTCGGGAGCCTGGTGCCGGTGGGCGACGCTGGCGCACTGGCCGACGCGCTGATCGAGGTGCTGGACGACGACGTGGCGCGCCGGCGCTATGTGGCGGCGGCTTCCGACGCGGTCCGCCGCTACGACTGGTCGGTGGTGGCCAGCCAGATCATGCGGGTGTACGAGACCGTTGCCGGGTCGGGCATCAAAGTTCAGGTGGCCAGCTGATGGTCTGGCTGGTCGTCGCCGCCGTCACGCTGGTCGTGGTGCTGGCGGTGTGCGGCGCCTGGGCCTATCAGCGGGCCACTCGGCTGGACCGGTTGAACGTGCGCTACGACCTGTCCTGGCAGGCGCTCGACGGCGCGCTGGCGCGGCGCGCGGTGGTGGCCCGCGCGGTCGCGATCGACGCCTACGGCGGTGCCCCGGAGGGTAGGCGCCTGGCGGCCCTGGCCGACGCCGCGGAACGCGCGCCCCGCCAAGCGCGGGAGAACGCGGAAAACGAGCTGTCGGCCGCGCTGGCGATGGTGGATCCGGCGTCGTTGCCCGCGGGCCTGATCGCCGAGCTCGCCGACGCCGAGGCCCGCCTGCTGCTGGCCCGCCGTTTCCACAACGACGCGGTCCGCGACACCCTCGTGCTGGCCGAGCGGCGCATGGTGCGCGCGTTGCGGCTCGGTGGAACAGCCGCGCTGCCAACCTATTTCGAGATCGTGGAACGCCCCCACGCGTTGGCGCACAGCCACCACGGCGCGCCCAGCCACCGCACCTCGGCGCGGGTGGTGCTGCTCGACGAAACGGGCGCGGTGCTGCTGCTGTGCGGTTCGGACCCGGCGATCACCGACGGCAGCGCGCCGCGGTGGTGGTTCACCGTCGGGGGCGAGGTGCGCCCCGGCGAACGGTTGGCCGAGGCCGCCGCGCGGGAGCTCACCGAGGAAACCGGCCTGCGGGTCGCGGCGGCCGACATGGTCGGACCGATCTGGCGGCGCGACGAGGTGTTCGAGTTCAACGGCACGCTGATCGACAGCGAAGAGTTCTACCTGGTGCACCGCACGCGTCGATTCGAGCCGTCCCTGGCGGGGCGCACCGAGCTGGAACGCCGCTACATCCACGGCGCGCGGTGGTGTGACGCGAATGACATCGCGGAGCTGACCGCGGCCGGCGAACAGGTCTACCCGCTGCAACTGGGCGAACTGCTGCCCGCGGCCCTCCGGCTGGCGGACGACGCCCGCGGCCCCGGGGTGCTCGAATCGATCCGCTGATCGCGAGAAAACCCCCTTGTCGCTGACCACTAGAGTGGAAGCGCAATGTCTGAGGAAAAGAAGAAGCCAGTGGAGTCGAATCAGGCCACGGGAACGGCCCGGGTCAAGCGCGGCATGGCCGAGATGCTCAAGGGCGGCGTCATCATGGACGTCGTCACCCCGGAGCAGGCCCGCATCGCCGAGGGCGCCGGCGCCGTCGCGGTGATGGCGCTGGAACGGGTGCCCGCCGACATCCGCGCCCAGGGTGGGGTGTCGCGGATGAGCGACCCCGACATGATCGAGGGCATCATCGCCGCGGTCACCATCCCGGTGATGGCCAAGGCCCGCATCGGGCATTTCGTCGAGGCGCAGATCCTGCAGAGCCTCGGCGTCGACTATGTCGACGAGTCGGAGGTGCTGACCCCCGCCGACTACACCCACCACATCGACAAGTGGAAGTTCACCGTGCCGTTCGTGTGCGGGGCGACGAACCTCGGCGAGGCGCTGCGGCGCATCAACGAGGGCGCGGCCATGATCCGCTCCAAGGGCGAAGCGGGTACGGGAGACGTCTCCAACGCGACCACCCACATGCGGGCCATCGGCGGCGAGATCCGCCGGCTGACGTCGCTGTCCGAAGACGAATTGTACGTCGCGGCAAAGGAATTGCAGGCGCCCTACGAACTCGTCGTCGAGGTGGCGCGCGCGGGCAAGCTGCCGGTCACGCTGTTCACCGCGGGCGGCATCGCCACCCCCGCCGACGCGGCGATGATGATGCAGCTCGGCGCCGAGGGCGTGTTCGTCGGCTCGGGCATCTTCAAGTCCGGTGATCCCGCGGCGCGTGCCGCCGCGATCGTGAAGGCCACCACGTTCTTCGACGACCCCGACGTGCTGGCCAAGGTGTCCCGCGGCCTGGGCGAGCCGATGGTCGGCATCAACGTGGAGCAGATCGCGCAGCCGCATCGCCTCGCCGAACGCGGCTGGTAAAAACGTTCCGTGGCGATCGAAGAGATCCTTGATCTCGAGCAACTCGAGGTCAACATCTACCGCGGCAGCGTGTTCAGCCCGGAATCCGGATTCCTGCAACGCACCTTCGGCGGTCACGTCGCCGGCCAGTCGTTGGTGTCGGCGGTGCGCACCGTCGACCCGCAGTACCAAGTCCACTCGCTACACGGCTACTTCTTGCGGCCCGGCGACGCCCTGGCGCGCACGGTTTTCATCGTCGAGCGCACCCGCGACGGCGGCTCGTTTGCCACCAGGCGCGTCAACGCCATCCAGCACGGCGAAATCATTTTCAGCATGGGGGCGTCGTTCCAGACCGACCAGGAAGGCATCCACCACCAGGACCCCATGCCGGCCGCACCGCCCCCCGACGGGTTACCCGGGCTGAACTCGATCAAGGTCTTCGACGATGCGGGCTTCAAGCAGTTCGAGGAGTGGGACGTCTGCATCGTGCCGCGCGAGCGCCTGCAGCTCTCGCCGGGCAAGGCCGCGCAGCAGCAGGTGTGGTTTCGCCACCGCGACCCGCTGCCCGACGACCCGGTGCTGCACATCTGCGCGCTGGCGTACATGAGCGACCTCACGCTGCTGGGCTCGGCGCAGGTCACCCACCTCGACGTGCGCGAGCACCTGCAGGTGGCATCGCTGGACCACGCGATGTGGTTCATGCGGGCGTTCCGGGCCGACGAGTGGCTGCTCTACGACCAGAGCTCGCCGTCCGCCAACGGGGGTCGCGCGCTCACCCAGGGCAAGATCTTCACCCAGACCGGCGAGATGGTCGCGGCCGTCATGCAGGAGGGGCTGACCCGCTACAAACGCGGATTCCGGCCCTCTGAACAGTGAACACGCCGCGGATCGGCGTGCTGGCGCTGCAGGGTGACACCCGCGAGCACCTCGCCGCGCTGCGCGAAGCCGGCGCCGACTCGATGCCGGTTCGCCGCCGCAGCGAGCTCGAGGCGATCGACGGCTTGGTCATTCCCGGCGGCGAATCCACCACCATGAGCCACCTGCTGCTCGACCTTGACCTGCTCGAGCCGTTGCGGGCGCGGCTCGCCGACGGCCTGCCTGCCTACGGCGCGTGCGCCGGCATGATCCTGCTGGCCAGCGAGATCCTCGACGCCGGCGCGGGCGGACGCGAGGCGCTACCGCTGCGTGCGATCGATATGACGGTGCGGCGCAACGCTTTTGGACGGCAGGTCGACTCGTTCGAGGGCGACATCGAGTTCACGGGCCTCGACGGCCCGGTGCGGGCGGTGTTCATCCGCGCCCCGTGGGTCGAGCGCGCCGGTGACGGCGTGCAGGTGCTGGCCCGGGCCGCGGGGCACATCGTCGCCGTGCGGCAGGGCCAGATGCTGGCGACGGCTTTCCACCCCGAGATGACCGGCGATCGCCGCATCCACCAGCTGTTCGTCGACATCGTCAACGGCCGGCACTGACGCCTGGTCACTATCCCTCCCGTTCTGTGACAGGTGGGGAGGCTGAGTCGATAGGGGCAGCGTCGGGGTATCGACGCGGTCCGTACACGTAGACTCGTTGATCGGATTTCAAGCAACAGAAGAGGTACGACACACCGATGAGCGGCCATTCCAAGTGGGCCACCACCAAGCACAAGAAGGCCGTCATCGACGCCCGCCGCGGCAAGATGTTCGCGCGGTTGATCAAGAACATCGAGGTCGCGGCGCGCGTCGGTGGCGGTGACCCCGCGGGCAACCCGACCCTGTACGACGCCATCCAGAAGGCGAAGAAGAGTTCGGTGCCCAACGACAACATCGAGAAGGCGCGCAAGCGCGGGGCCGGCGAGGAAGCCGGCGGCGCCGACTGGCAGACGATCACCTACGAGGGCTACGCGCCCAACGGAGTGGCGGTGCTGGTCGAGTGCCTGACCGATAATCGCAACCGTGCGGCCAGTGAAGTCCGAGTGGCGATGACGCGCAACGGCGGAACGATGGCCGATCCGGGATCGGTGGCCTACCTATTCACCCGCAAGGGCGTCGTCACCCTCGAGAAGAACGGCCTGACCGAAGACGATCTGCTGGCCGCGGTGTTGGACGCCGGTGCGGAGGACGTCACCGATCTGGGTGACAGCTTCGAGATCATCACCGAGCCCACGGATCTCGTCGCCGTGCGAACTGCCTTGCAGGAGGCCGGGATTGACTACGACTCCGCCGAGGCGGGGTTCCAGCCGTCGGTGACCGTTCCACTCGATGCCGACGGCGCGCAAAAAGTCATCCGGCTGGTCGACGCGCTCGAAGAGAGCGACGACGTCCAGGACGTCTACACCAACGCCGACATCCCCGACGAGATCCTGGCCCAGATCGAGGAGTGAGCTGAGCGGTCCTGTCGTCAACCATCACGCCGACCACCCGGGCTTTGCCGGGCCGATCGGTGTGGTGGCCGCGCTCGGCATGCTCGTCATGGGGCGCCGCTACGCGGGCCTGGCCGTCGACCAGGCATCGGTATCCGACTCCGACCGTGTGGTCGACGTCGGCTGTGGTCCGGGCAACGCGGCACGTGCCGCCGCCCGGCGGGGCGCCGAAGTCATCGGTGTCGACCCGAGCCCCGTCATGTTGCGTCTCGCCCGCGCGACGACCCGCGACCCCAGCGTCAGCTGGTCGCCCGGCGGCGCCGAGGAGCTGCCGGTGGACGCCGGCTGGGCAACCGTCGCGTGGTCGCTGAAGACCGTGCACCACTGGAAGGACGTGACCGCCGGGCTCGCCGAGCTGCGACGAGTGCTGGCGTCGTCGGGGCGCCTGCTCGTGATGGAGCGCCGGGTGGAGACCGGGGCCACAGGACTGGCGAGCCACGGGTGGACCGAACAACAGGCGAATTCCTTTGCGGCGCAATGCGACACAGCCGGCTTCATAGGCGCGCGCATCGACCAGCATCCCGTCGGCAAGACTACCGCGTGGGTGGTGCGAGCGGCAGCGCCCTAGTCGTAACCGTGCCGCATGTCGTCGACGATGCGCGGGTTCTCCAGCGTCGAGGGATCCAGCGTTCGGGGCCCGACGTCGCCGGCGAACACCGTGGCGGCCGCAAGCACCTGCGGGTTGAGGAAGCGCAGCGGCGGCGCATCGGCCGGCAGGGTGGCGCTCGGCGGGATCTCGCCGCGGCGCGCCAGCGCAAACCCCCAGTCGCCGAACGTCGGCACGTGCACGTGGTAGGGCGTGACGGCGTAGCCGGCGGCGTGGATCGTCGACACCGTGCGCCAGAACGCCGTCGGCGTCGAAAACGGGCTGCCGGCCTGCACGACCACCAGGCCACCGGGCGCCAGCGCATGCGCGGCGAGCGAATAGAACTCGGTCGAATACAGCCGCCCCAGCACCGGGGTGTCCGGGTCTGGCAGGTCGATGATGATCGCGTCGAAGCCCTGCGGCGGGCGCAGCTCGGGGTGCGGCGCCCGAAGCCAGCGCATCGCGTCGTCGATCACGACGGCCACGCGCGGGTTGTCCAGCGCCCCGCGGTTGGCGTCCCGCAAGGTGGTGCGCGCCAACTCGATCATCGCGGGGTCGAGCTCGACCTGCACGATCTTGCCGACCCCGGGTTGGCGCAGCAATTCCCGCGCCGCCAGGCCGTCGCCGCCGCCCAACACGAGCACCGACCGGGCGCCTTTGACATCACCGCCGAGCGCGGGGTAGACGAGGCTTTCGGTGTAGCGATATTCGTCGCGGGTGGAAAACTGCAAGCCCCCGTCGAGGTACAAGCGGGTGTCGTTGTCGCGGCGGGTGATCACGATCTCCTGGTAGGCGGTGTGCCGGTAGGCGATGATCGGGTCCGCGTAGAGCCGTTGCCGGCTGGTGGTCTCGATGTCGTGCGACCGCACCAGCAGTGTGACCAGCACCCCGAGCGCCGCCGCGAGCGCGCACAACGCCGTCGCCAGCTGCCGGACGGAAACCACCCGGCGCAGCAGGAACATCGCCACCACGGCGGCCGCTACCAGGTTGATGATCCCGGTCGCCGCGGCCCCGCGGATCATCCCCAGATGCGGCAGCAGCAGGAACGGCCAGACCAGTCCACCCACCAACGCACCCAGGTAATCCGCCGCGTTCAGGTTGGCCAGCGTCCGGCCGGCATCCGTGGCGCCCGCGGTGCGGCCACGCTGCAGCAGCGTCATCAGCAGCGGCACCTCGGCGCCGACCAGGCCGCCGATCAGGGCGGTGCTCACCGCCAGCACCCACGTCGACCCGTCGACGAACGCGAACACCACGTACAGCGCCGCCGCCGACAGGCCGCCGATGATCCCCAGCGCCGCCTCGACGGCGATGAAGGTGATGGCCGCGTGCCTCAGCAGCGGCTTGATCGCCAGGGCGCCCGCACCCAGCGCGGCGATGTATCCGGCGACGATCAACGAGGTGGCGACGATACCGCCGCCGTTCAGGCTCGCCGACAGCGTCAGCAGCGCCAGCTCGTACACGATGCCGCACGCCGCGCACGCCGCGACGGCGGCCAGCAGCACGGAACGCCACCGCCGCGACGAATCCGTGGCCGCGGGCGCCAACGACTCGACGGTGGTCATGACACCGCCGCCGCGGTCACCCCTCCCACCGCCAGCAGTATCAGCGCCACCGCGAACGCACCGGGATGCAGCTCCGGCTCGTCGACGTGCTCGTGGAAACTACCCGGTATCAGCAGGTGCATCGCCAGCAGCGCTATCCCCAGCAGGATCACGCCCACCAACCCGTACACCGCCACCCCGACGAGTCCCTGGCCCAGCTGGCTGTAGCTGTTGGCGATGGCGCTGATGATCACGGTCGCCAGCGCGATGTACATCGCACCCGCGACGACGACGGCGTTGGGGCGACGATCGATGAACACCAGTTGGCGCAGCTTTCCCGGGGTCAGCCAGTCGACCATGTAGAAGCCGACGAGCAGCACGGCCATGCCCACTCCGAAGTACAGGATCGTCGCGACTACGCCCTTGAAGATTGGATTGAGGTTGACATTCCCGATCTCGACGGCGAGGTACATCCTTGTCTCCTTTGGGTTTTGGCGTTACTTGGTTCCGCCCGGGCCGCCGGCGGTGCCGGCCCCCCCGCCGGGGGGGGACCCGGGGCTGAACCCGGGGCCGAGGAAGATGGAGGCCGC
>NZ_MBEM01000225.1:0-1383 GCF_001954045.1 Mycobacterium sp. SP-6446
CGATTCGCTGGCCGCCGCGAAATCGAAATCGGCGCTCGCGCATCGCCTGGACGGGCTGCCCGAAGCTGAGCAGCACGCCGTGCTACTGGATCTGGTGCGATCGCACATCGCCACAGTGCTGGGGAACACCACCGCCGAGGCGATCGACCCGGACAAGGCGTTCCAGGAGCTTGGCTTCGACTCGCTGACCGCGGTCGAAATGCGTAACCGGCTCAAAACCGCTACGGGACTGGCACTTTCGCCGACGCTTATCTTCGACTATCCGACGCCCAACGGCCTGGCCGGCTACATCCGCACCGAGCTCGCCGGCGTTCCGCAGGAAATCAAGGCCGCCCCCGTCGCTCGCGCTACCGGCGACGATGCGATCGCAATCGTGGGCATGGCGTGCCGCTATCCGGGCGGGGTGAATTCTCCAGACGACCTGTGGGACATGCTCATCGAGGGCCGCGACGTGCTCTCCGAATTTCCCACCGATCGCGGCTGGAACCTGTCCGGGCTGTACAACCCGGACCCCGACGTTCCGGGCACCTGCTATACCCGCACCGGCGGCTTCGTGGACGGCGTCGCGGACTTCGACCCCGCCTTCTTCGGCATCACGCCGAGCGAGGCGCTGGCCATGGATCCGCAGCAACGGCTGTTCCTGGAGTTGTCCTGGGAAGCGTTAGAGCGCTCTGGAATTGAGCCCGGCGGGCTGCGCGGCAGCGCCACCGGTGTGTTCGCCGGGGTGTACACGCAGGGCTACGGGATCGGCGCCGCGCCGGCCGCGGAGGGCTTCCGCCTGACCGGGCAGTCGTCGAGCGTGGCCTCCGGACGGATTTCGTACGCGCTGGGGCTGGAGGGCCCCGCCGTCTCGGTGGACACGGCCTGCTCGTCGTCGTTGGTTGCCTTGCACATGGCGGCGCAGTCGCTGCGCTCGGGCGAATGCGACCTGGCGTTGGCCGGTGGAGTCACCGTTAACGCCACACCCGACATCTTCATCGAGTTCAGCCGCATGCGCGGGCTGTCCGCGGACGGCCGCTGCAAGGCATACGCCGGCGCGGCCGACGGCACCGGATTCTCCGAGGGCGGCGGCATGCTCGTCGTCGAGCGCCTGTCGGACGCGCGACGCCTGGGGCACCCCGTGCTGGCAGTGGTCCGCGGGTCGGCCATCAATCAGGACGGCGCCTCCAACGGGCTGACCGCGCCCAACGGACCCTCGCAGCAGCGCGTGGTGCGCGCCGCGCTGGCCAACGCCGGATTGTCGGCGGCCGACGTGGACGTGGTCGAGGGACACGGGACCGGGACCACTTTGGGCGATCCGATCGAGGCGCAGGCCTTGTTGGCGACCTATGGACAAGACCGGGCCGAACCGCTGTGGCTGGGGTCGATCAAGTCGAACATGGG